>CAKPXD010000107.1 GCA_934201655.1 uncultured Streptococcus sp.
TCTCCAGACTTTGGATATAGGTATCCACTGCTTCTCTGTCCTGTGCACTGAGACTCTTTTCCTGACTCTGCTCTTGCTCAATCAAGCTTTGGATCAAGGTCAGGATATAGGCATAGTTGATTTCATCCACTTGGATAGACTCTAGTTCATAGTGGATATCAAAAGGTCCATCATCGTCACCGCCAGTCCCTTCTCCATCACGAGCTTTGAGTTCAGCAAGGATATTTTTATAGAGACCGAGATAGGCTTCGAGCAATTCATCATCTAAGCCAGCCTCTTTGTAAATCTCAGCTTCATCATACTCCTTATATACTCGGATAGAAGCTAGGTACTTATCAAAGACTTGGTAGGCCTTGGCGATTTTTCTCAACTGAGGAGTCGACATTTGTTCCAGCGGGAAGCCTTCTAATGGTTCATTAGCAATAAGATTTTGGAAATCTCTACAACTTCTCAAAAAGTTTCTCTTTTCCTCTTCCCAGCTCGGTGCTAGAACCTCATTTTCTCCACCATTTGAGTAGAGCTTGAGGGCATTATCAACTGCTTCCTTGAAGGCTAGAGGCTTTTGGAAGGTGATGATATGGCCATAGGTCTTACTAGAATCAAAGATACGATTGGTTCGGCTAAAGGCCTGAATCAAATCCTGCGGTTGCATTGGTTTACGATCGATAAAGAGGGTCGATAGACAAGGGGCATCAAATCCCGTCAGGAGACGATTGACAACGATGACTAAGTCCAACTGTTCATTGCGATAGAGATACTTATCTTGTTTTCGTGCTAAGCGGTTATTGACATCGGTATTAAAGCCACGAAGATCCGCCATAGTAAAGTGAGTATCAAACTCTTTGTTGTAATCCTCTAAGACCTGTTTCATGTGGTCTTGGTTGGCTCTTGAGTCTTCTTCATTCTCCGTAACGGAGTAGGTGATGGTCGCCTTTGGAAAGTCCGGAAGGACCATCTTGACCCTCTCAGATACCTTAATCCGTGTCTGACCAGCCTTGACTCTTTTAAGAAGGTCATAGTAGGCTTGGGCTTGAGGGATAGACTTGACCGTCAGGATGGCATTGTAAGTATTGCCCACTCCTTTTTGGAATCCCAGTTGTTGGCGCGATTTATTGATAATAGCATCCAAGACTTCCAGCATGTGTTCCTCATTTTCATAGACGCTATCAGGTATGTCATTTTCAGACTGGTCTGTGATGAGGGTATTGCGATAATCTACCTTAAAGCCTAGGACAGCTCCGTCATGGATGGCTTCCTTGACTGTATACTCATGGAGACGGTCTCCATACTGTTGCTGGGTAGTTTGAGCAAGGTCACCGACCTGCTGGCGTTTATTTTCCTTAAAGATGGGCGTTCCTGTAAATCCATACCAGAGAGACTGAGGGAAAAAGGTTTTAATGTCTTTTTGTGTTTGTGGTGTCACGGCACGGTGGCATTCATCCACGACAAAAGCCACTCGGAGTCCCTTGATTTTGTCCGCATCTCGTTGGTAAAGACCTTGGTCAAACTTACGCATCATGGTGGTGATTTTCTGGATGGTAGTCACCACAACACGCTTATCATTACTTCCTAAGCGCTTGACCAAATCATGGGTATTGTCCGTCTCATCGATATCAATGACATCATTGGTCGCATATGAGAGAAAGGACGATGTGGTTTGTTGGTCCAAGTCCCTGCGGTCAACGACAAAAATCGTCTTTTGGATGGAAGGAATCTGAAGGAGATTGCGGGCAACCTTATAAGAGGTCAAGGTCTTTCCTGAACCTGTCGTATGCCAAACATAGCCTGATGCTTGCTGGCGAGAGGCTTCCTGCACTGCTTCGATGGCATGGATCTGGTAGGGGCGCAAAAGGATGAGAGATTTCTTGCTATCATCAATGACAGAATACTGCATGACCATCTGGTGAGCACGAGGGATAGAAAGGACTTCATGGGCAAAACTGGTCAAGTTTGTCACAGGATGATTGTCCTTATCCACCCATTTGGTTAGAAATTGTTTGTTGAGTTTATTTTCACGAGCTGCAGCGATATAGCGAGTATCGACCTTGTTTGTCACAACAAACATCTGCAAGCTAGAGTAGATGCCACGAAACTTCCCTTCACGATCATATTTTTTAATCTGGTGAAAGGCATCGATAAATGCTGCTTGGGAACTCTTGAGCTCGATTTGAATCATGGGTAAGCCGTTGATGAGAAGAGTAACATCCAATCTACGGTCTTGATCCAGAGGATTTACTTTTTCTCGTTGGACTTGATTGACAACTTCGTAGCTAGACTTTCCTGCTGCGATATTGTCACGCCAAATGACTGACAAACGGATGGTACCTAGGCTCGCATCTTCTCTTTGAGCCTCGACTTTAGCAATGCCATTTTCACCGACCAACCACTTGGCAGCATCATAGTAGCTGACAAAGTTGAGTTGGTTCTGAATCTGGCGTTTTTCCTGTTCAGTCAAGGGATGGTCTGCCAGCAAAGCAACGTTGTTTTGGGCTAGTTTCTCAAAGAAATTGTCCCATAGTTGTTCTTCTGTTTTTAGGTCTTCTCTATAAGTCCATTGGCTTTCACCAGTTACCAGCTGGTTTATCAGTTGTTTTTCTATTTCCAGTTCTGGTTTTACCTGCATCTATATCTCTCCTTCAGGGACAATATTCTTGCTATTATTATATCATATTCCTAGCAGAAAACGTTCACTTCCTTTTATTTCAAAGCACTTTTGACCTTTTTCTTGGTGATGATGCGATCGTTTTTGTTGGCTAGGGATTTGAGTCTGGCTTCGAGTAGGATTTTTCTGCCTGCTTCGTTGCGGGTGTAGACGAGTTGGTAGTTGCCTATATGCGGTGCGACGGCATTTTGAAAGAGCTGGGCATCTTCCTTACGTTTTTCAAAGAGGCTAGGAACTACGAAATACTTGGACTGGCCGGTTGGTGCTTTTTGAGCTACTAACAGGTAGCGTTGATTGTCCACCGGCGCAAAGAATTCTCCTAAAACCCTCGAAAAGAGTTCCTTGTCTCGCATGCTTCCACCTTTTAGATAGGCAAAGACGTTAAAGCTGTCCTTGTCCTCATCGACCTGCACGCGCGACTGGTCATCAGACAAATGTCCCGCAGTTACCATGACCTTGCGAATAGCTTCACCGATTTGGCGCAAGCGTTTATAAGGACTCTTGTAGCTATAATAACGAAAGGCTGTGATAGCTAGGAAGAGGATACAAAGAGCTGTCAGCCATGGCAAGGTAAAGAAGGTTAGTCTAAAGACATAGGTTAGGAGACTAATGGCAAATACCATAAAAGCATAGCGAAGCCACTTTTCAGCATCCGCTAGGGCAAGCAGAGGAATTCGTTTGCTGTCGGTTGCTACTTCATTGACAATCTCAATCTTGTCAGCAACGATGAGAGATTCCTGCCATTTTTTACGAAGGGAGGCACGATCCTTGGATAGTTCCTTGATCTTCTCGTTGTAGTCTTCGAGTTTCTTTTTCTTAAATGGGAACTCAGGAAAGTTCAAGCGATCCAGACCTGTTTCGATGGTATCTTCCTTATAGGACAAGCCAAGGAAGTGGTCCATCCGACGGGCAAGAGTCTGCAAGTCCTGATATGGATTGAGGTCTTGTTCTTCTTGATTGTCATTTGAAAAGGCTGGAATTTTATAAGGTTTGATGGCTACTAGATGCCAGATATTGCTGGTCTTATCTGGATGTCCTGGCCAGATACGGATAGCACGGCCTCGCATCTGATTACTCAGCATAAAGCTTCCGACAAAACTTCCTAGGATGAGAGAGTTGACGCAAGGCGCATCCCATCCTTCTCCCAAAAGAGACTTGGTTCCGACCAAGACCTGGATAGAACCACGTTGGAAGAGCTCGGTCACTGCTGCGACCATCCCCTTAAAGCTGGATGGAAATCCTACTTGGAGATAAGCACCTTGGTCAAGTTTCCCAATGGCTGAGAAGGTCAAGTTGGTATTTGGGATGAGTGCTTCGAGTTCTTCCTTGACAGTAGCCGGTATGATAACGACACTACCTGAAAGGACTGCTATAGGGACAGAAAGATCTTGTTTTTGCGCACTGCGGCGAATGGTTTCAAAGTAAGGGAGGACACCTAATTGCGTGATTGGTGCTAGGTCATCTCCCAGATAACTGGCAAAATCCTTGCGGATATAGTCAGCTAAGACTAACTGTCTCAAGTCCTGACCTAGACTTGCATACTCGGTTTCAAAGATAGATGCGATACCAGCCAGTTTTCCCAGAGATTGATTGAGAATTTGGTCATTGGCCTTGGATTTGACCAAGAAGACCTGACGTTTTTCAATCAATCCTCTTGATTTCAATTCGGCTTCTATCTTTTTCTTTGTCTCCTGTGGATCCTCATACCAATCAGGTGTCTGATAGAGAAGGCCTTGCAAGAGGACTTCGAGCCAGTAGTAATTAAGGGCAGGCAAGCCTTCAGCACCTAATAAATCTCGTAAGTGCTTAGGAATTTCTAGCTTTTGAGCCTGTAGATAAATGAGGAGGGCTGATAGATACTTGGGATCTTCAAGGAGCATATCCGAAGCGATTTCCCCTTTGAGAACCTTGGAACTCTTAATCAACTCTTGAAAATCAGGATTAACCACTAGTTGGCTGACATACTGCCACTTGGTGTCTTCAAATTCTTCCAGGCGCTTGTCTTCTTCCTTGGTCGGAAAACAGATATAGACAAAGTCCTGATGAGGGCAGAGGGTGTCTTCTTTGACTAGCTCTGGCACTGTGATTTCTTGGTCGATTTCGCCACACATTTGGAGATAGCGTTCCCAGAGTTCTGGCTCACTGTCATAAGGCGGTGTTGCTGTGAGAGAGATGACTTGCAGTTGTTGGTAATTTTTGC
>CAKPXD010000108.1 GCA_934201655.1 uncultured Streptococcus sp.
TGATTGAAGATGAAATTGAAATTGTCGTTCAAATCAAAGGAAAAGTCCGTGCTAAACTCATGGTCGCAAAAGACCTTTCACGCGAAGAATTGCAAGAAATCGCTCTGGCTGACGAAAAAGTCAAGGCAGAGATCGACGGCAAAGAAATCGTGAAAGTGATTAGTGTACCTAACAAGCTTGTAAATATCGTAACGAAATAAATTTAAAAGTCCTTCAGAGCTAAGTTCTGGAGGATTTTTTGTAGATTACCTGTGAGATGTGATATACTATTCACATCTTTAAACTTATAAGTGTGAGACAAGGAGAAAACTATGCCAGTAAATGAATACGGTCAGATGATTGGTGAACCTGTAGATGATACACCTGGAGTTTTGCCTTCACTTGTACGGATAGAAGGGCGATATACGATTATAGAAGCTCTATCGGTGGAAAAGCATGCAGAGGATTTATTAGCTGTATATGGCCCAGATAGTCCTCGTGACATGTGGACCTATCTCTTTCAACCACCTGTGGCTAATCTAGAAGAGTTAATGGTAGCTTTAAAGCAGATGATTGAGCAAAAGGATCGCTTTTACTACGCGATTATCGATAAAGCGACTGGTAAAGCACTGGGTACTTTTTCGCTCATGCGTATTGACAAAGCCAATCGCACCATTGAAGTTGGCGCGGTGACCTTTTCTCCGGCTCTCAAACAGACCAAGATGGGAACAGAAGCTCACTTTTTATTAGCCCGTTATGTCTTTGAAGAACTCAACTATCGACGCTATGAGTGGAAGTGCGACGACCTCAATCTTCCATCTAGAAAAGCAGCAGAACGTTTGGGCTTTGTCTATGAAGGAACCTTCCGTCAAGCTGTTATCTATAAAGGTCGCACCAGAGATACGGATTGGTTGTCTATGATCGATAAGGACTGGCCAAGGGTTAAAGCACGTTTTGAAGCGTGGTTAAAATCTGAGAATTTTGATGAAGAAGGCCATCAGTTGAAATCTCTTAGAGAATGTTAGAAAGGTTTGCTATGATTAAGATTACAAAAGAAAAATCTGTTTCAATTGATGACGTTTTGCATCTCTATCAGGCAGTTGGTTGGACAAACTATACACATCAACCCCAGATGCTGGAGCAGGCCTTGTCTCATTCGCTAGCGACTTATCTTGCCCGTGATGGTGAGGAAATCGTTGGTTTAGTGCGTCTGGTTGGAGACGGTTTTTCATCTGTTTTTGTCCAGGATTTGATTGTTTTGCCTAGCTATCGGCGCCAAGGAATTGGTAGTAACTTGATGAAAGAAGCCTTGGCTGACTATAAGGATGCCTACCAAATCCAACTAGCGACTGAACAGACAGAAAAAAACTTGGGTTTTTACCGTTCTCTGGGGTTTGAAACCTTATCTACTTATGATTGTACAGGAATGATTTGGGTAGATCGAAAAAAATTTAAATAATTCTTTTATCTTAAGTTAACTTTAAGTTTACTCATGTATCATGTAATCATTAAGTAAAGACCTCCTAACTTTATTTAATAGAAATCCTAAACTTTTCTTTTTCATAATAATCTCCCTAAAGAAGCCACCAAATCAGGTGGCTTTTTTTATGTTCAAATGCAGAAGTTTTAAGGTAGAATTGACCACATAATCATCCATTTCGACCACATAGCACCAAACTATATTTTTTCTTTTTCCTTTTTGTTAAACTGAAGGTGTAAAAAGGAGGAAGGAAATATGATTTTACAAGCAAAAGGCCTCACTAAGAACTATGGAGACCATACAGCAGTAAAAGATATAAATTTAGAGTTTAAAAAAGGAAGTTTTAACGCAATCTTAGGACCTAATGGGGCTGGCAAATCGACTACGATTTCAATGTTAATCGGACTTAAACGAGCAACTAATGGTCAAATCATCTATGCGCCCAATACTAGGATTGGAGTTGTTTTTCAAGCAAGTGTATTGGATGAAAAGTTGACGGTCAAAGAAAACCTAGCCATTCGTGCCCAGCAGTATAAGGGGATTAAAGGTGGTCGTGTGGAAGATTTAATCAATCAACTAGGGTTGACTGTTTTTCAGAAACAACTTTATGGAACTTTATCAGGAGGACAGAAACGTCGAGTTGACATTGCTCGGGCTCTCCTATCCAATCCCGATATTTTATTTCTAGATGAGCCTACGACTGGACTAGATATTCAGACTCGCAAATCCATTTGGGATTTATTGTATCGTCTACAAAGAGATGAAGGGATGACTATTATCTTAACGACTCATTATCTGGATGAAGCAGATGAGGCAGATCAACTTTATATTATAGATCATGGAAAGGTTATTGCCCAAGGTTCTGCTGCTGAGATTAAAAGTGAGTACGCTTCCAATCTTTTAAAAATTTGTTTTAAAGACAAGCAGGTGGAGAAATTCTTACCTAAAAATATGCCTGTGGAAAAGGAAAATGAGTTTGAGTATAGTCTTTATCCTAAGAGCCAATTGGAAGCTATTGATTATTTGACCCAAGTTCGTGAGAAGATTGCTAGCTTTGAATTTCGTCCAGGAACTATGGATGATGCCTTCATAGCCCTTACAGGAAGAGAGGTGCGCTAATGTTAGCCTTATTAAAACGTGATTTTTTGTTGTATTTTCGTAATCGTTCAGGAGTCTTTTTCTCATTACTGGGAGCTTTGATTTCCTTTCTACTCTATATCATTTTTTTGCAGAAAAATTTGATGGATGCCTGGTCCCAACTTCCTGATAATAAGAGCCTTTTAAATAACTGGCTGATGGGTGGAACCTTGGCTGTGACTGGGATTACAACCAGTTTTACAGCTTTGACCCAGATGGTACAAGACCGTGAAAATCAAGTGGATCAGGATCTCTTTTTGACAGATTTAGGGAGCTGGGGCTTGCAACTGTCTTATCTTATTAGTAGCCTTATCATTTCATTTGTTATGCAAGCCTTTATGCTTATTGTTATGAGCCTTTATTTTCAAGAAATTCCAGCTATGAGTAAGCTATTTGAAATAAGTTTAATCATGCTGCTAAGTAGTCTCCTTTCAACATTGGTAAATGTACTCTTGATTTATCATTTCCAGTCAGTAGATAGTCTGGGTAAATTGGCTACCATTGTAGGTACAGCTTCAGGATTTTTAGTAGGAACTTATGTACCAATGGGAATTCTTCCTAACTTCGCTCAAGTTCTCATGAAGTGCACACCGGCTACCTATCTTGCTTCTCTCTATAGACAGGTCTTAATGAAGGAGCAATTAGAAACTACATTTATGGGGAATAGTAGCTTATTAGAAGAGTTTCAAGAAAAATTAGGAATCCGGCTTAATTGGCAGAACCTTTTAACAAAGGAAGAAACATACTTAATAGTGGTGAGTATCTGCCTCCTAACTTTTCTGCTTTGGTTGGTAGTAGTTAAAATCTCTAGCAAAAAAATAAAATTTATAGGTTAAGCAAACTTTAAGTCTTCTCTTGTATCATATAGTTATTAAGTAAAGACCTCCTAACTTTATTTAATAGAAATCCTAAACTTTTCTTTTTCATAATAATCTCCCTAAAGAAGCCACCAAATCAGGTGGCTTTTTTGTTTGTAGGCTGGATTTTTGCTATAATAGGAACATGAGTAGAATTTTAGATAATGAAATCATGGGTGATGAGGAGTTGGTAGAACGTACCCTCCGCCCCCAATATTTACGTGAATATATCGGACAAGACAAGGTCAAGGATCAGCTTCAAATCTTTATCGAGGCAGCAAAAATGCGTGATGAGGCGCTGGATCATGTTCTTTTATTTGGCCCTCCAGGTCTCGGGAAAACAACCATGGCTTTTGTCATTGCCAATGAATTGGGAGTTAATCTCAAGCAGACGTCTGGTCCCGTTATCGAAAAAGCCGGTGATTTGGTAGCAATTTTGAATGACCTGGAGCCAGGAGATGTTCTTTTTATTGACGAGATTCATCGCTTACCCATGTCGGTAGAAGAGGTACTTTACAGTGCCATGGAAGACTTCTACATTGACATCATGATTGGTGCAGGAGAAGCTAGCCGTAGTGTCCATCTAGATTTGCCACCTTTTACCTTGATTGGGGCGACGACTCGTGCTGGGATGCTATCCAATCCTCTTCGTGCCCGTTTTGGGATTACAGGCCACATGGAATATTATACCCATGCTGACTTGACGGAGATTGTTGAGCGAACGGCAGATATCTTTGAGATGGAAATCACCCATGAGGCTGCTTCCGAGTTAGCTTTACGCAGTCGTGGCACTCCTCGTATTGCCAATCGTCTCCTCAAGCGCGTGCGTGACTTTGCGCAGATTATGGGCGATGGCTTGATTGATGATGTCATTACGGATAAGGCTCTTACTATGCTGGATGTAGACCATGAAGGTTTGGACTATGTGGACCAAAAAATCCTTCGCACCATGATTGAGATGTACGGTGGTGGTCCTGTCGGTCTCGGGACTCTTTCTGTGAATATCGCCGAAGAGCGTGAGACAGTGGAGGATATGTATGAACCTTACCTGATCCAGAAAGGCTTTATCATGCGGACTCGTTCAGGACGAGTTGCGACAGCCAAGGCTTATGAGCATTTGGGGTATGAATATATTGAAAAATAAGGCTGATATTTTAGACTCTTTCAGAGAAAATCCTGATATGATGGCTATTCTGACTATCATTCGTGATTTAGAGTTGAAAGATTCCTGGTTAGCAGCTGGTTCGGTTCGAAATTTTATCTGGAATCTTTTGTCAGAGAAACCAGCTTTTGACCGTGAAACGGATGTGGACGTCATTTTCTTTGACCCAGAGGTGAGTTATGAAGAAACGCTAGCAATAGAA
>CAKPXD010000109.1 GCA_934201655.1 uncultured Streptococcus sp.
CGACGGTATGTAACTTCTATTGTAGTTGACGAAACTAATAATGTCAAGTTCTTTATTGGAATATAACAAAAAGCCTTGACCTCAAGGCTTTTCTTAATCACTTTTGTTAAAAGATTTTTACGCTTCTACCAGGAAAGCTACACGCTCAGCAGTTCGCTGTTACCGTATTATCTTGTCGTACCCTCCTAACTCTGACAAACTGGGATTTACTTAAATGAAATCCACTCTTCTTTTGATAGACAGCTTATGTGTTCTGTGCGAGGAACTCCTTCAAATACACATGGAACCTTCTCTTTTGTATGATGATAATGGAAACCACATTTTTCCTGAACTCTCTGTGACTTTGTATTGCCGTCAAAATAACCGCACCACAATTTCTCTAGATTCAAGTCATCAAATCCATGTCTCATAATCTCACGAACTGCTTCTGGTATCAGACCCTGACCCCAATAAGGAACTCCAATCCAGTAACCAATCTCCGCCTCGGTATCAGGAATCCCTTTATCACTTGCTGATCCGATCATCAATCCTATGCTACCCACTGGTTGCATCGTTTCTTTTAAGATTACAGCGTATGTCTCAGGTGCGGAAAAAACACTTTTTATAATCTCCCTACTGTTTTCAACACTAGTATGTACTGGCCATCCTGCATTCGGACCAACCTGGGGATGACTGGCATATTGAAATAAATCATTGGCATCTCTTTCTTCCCATGGGCGAAGAATCAATCTTTCCGTTTCTAAAATCATTTGTCTCTCCTTAAATTCCAATTTAATTATTTCTTTTTCTTTGGTTTGGGTGCAGGTAATTCATCATACATTGAATTGAATAAGCCAGCTAAATAATCTTTGTTGTCAACATCATCTACCAACAGCATTTCCTTTGCTCCATCATATGGTAACTCATACTTTGCATTTGGCATATGTGCTATTGCAGAGTTAACAGGCTTCACTAAAAATTTATCATCATAAATTCCACCCACAATTTTTCCGCGATAATAAACAATATATTCGCCCATCATTGATCTATATGTTATTTCTTCCAAATCGGATAGTTGTTCTAAAATGAAATTTAAATATTCTTTACTTGAAGCCATTTTTTCTATCTCCCTTAATTACTAAAATTTCAATAGTCCATTATCGTCAAACTTAAAATTTGGACCCCATGCAACTTCCCAATAATATCCATCTAAATCAGAAAAATATGCATGATATCCCCCAAAAAAACTTCCTGTGGCTCTTTTATAATTTTTCCACCTGCTTTTCTTACTAATGCAATTACAGCATCTACATCTTCTTTATGTTCAACATTGTAAGCTAATGTAATTCCTGAAAATCCGTTTCCTTTTGGTGGATTATTTTCATCAATATCTTTTGCTAATTGTTCCAAAGGAAATCGTTCAAACTTTGTTCCCAGGGTATCAAAAAAAACATACCAGCGGATTATTTTCTCTGCAATCAGTCTTATATCCTAAGCCATCTCTATAAAACTTGATTGACCTTTCCATATCTTTAACACCTAAACAAATACAAGTAATCTTGTTCATCGTTACCTTCTATGAATTCTAATTGTCACTTAATAAATTTACTTGCTAACTTGTATACTTGTTATATCTCTTTACTATTGTTACTACAATTATTTTAACTATCTAGAAAATCTTTCAAAATTTCAAAAACTTCATCCCTACTCAATAAAATATCATCATTTTGAGGAATAGTTGATATCACAGACTCAAGTTCTATCACAAAACGGTGCATATCTGCTTTCACCGTGTCACTAGAGGTTATATTTGATAGCTTTTCACTCCCTTCTAATAGAGCTGTTAATCGAGTAATGTCGTTCAAATGTTTTTTAATGGCTTTACTTAAACCTTGAGTACCAGTGGCGGAGCGTTCTCTCATATCCAACCAAGCTTTAGCCTTGAAAATAATTAAACCACGATTACTCAACACCGAGTATCCCTGAATGGATTCTTTTTCATGCACCAATATATTATAATAATCCTTATCCAATAATAAGGCCGACAAACTAGCATCTTCATCAAAATGTAAGGGTGTCTCTCTCCCCTCCTTCTTTAATGGGTATTCTGGTAAAATACTAAATAGTTCAATCATAGAAGGAAACTCAGGTTTATTTGTTGTAAATCGAAATAATTGCGCTTTTTCATCCTTCTGACTTCCTTGATATTCTCCCAATTCTAAAAAGTGATTCAAGGTATCATAAAATTCCTTATTTTTTAATTCATCTATGATGACCATATCATAATCTTTTGTTGTCCGACTTTTAAACCCTTGCGAGTCCAATACAATAGAGGTTGCAGTCCCTCCAATCAAAACATAATAGTCTTGAAAATTCGCAAACATTTCTTGAAAAATAGCTTTCGTATTAGCTGGCATCATCTTCTCCTAGATACTGTAATATATTATTTTTAAGTACTTCAATCTCTTCCTCCACACGTGGATCATCATCATCTTTTAAGGTCAAATAAAGAGAAATAGGATCTACAAACTGTCTATCTTGATTTTCTTTAAAATCGTTCCAAAATTCAGATACAAAAGGACTATATCGCCATATCTCTAATACCTTGCCTTCTAAAACATGCTGAGATAATGGCAAGGATAATTTATTGAATTGTCTATGTGATATGACATAGCTACTATTTTCATCCGATTCAGCTAAAAAAGTCAAATAGGATAAAGCAAAAGTACCACCGTATAGAAGCCTAGAAGCAGATTTTATATTCTTCAGATCTACATCTGGCAATAAGAGTCGTTTTTTGATGGGATTAAATAAATAGGACTCTGATTTTAAGAATAATTCTTTCTTTGATGCAGTATAGGTGTAAAGTTTATTTGGCTTATTTAACCAATCTAAAGTTTTAAAAGTCCTCAAGCACCTATAAATCGTTGAGTTTGGAAGTCCAGTTACCTGTGAAAGCATATCAACATCTACTATTTTTTGTCCTTTTGTCAATAAAAAGGCAATCCAAGTTAATTGTTCGCTAGGTGTTAATTCTTTAGATGTTGCAACATCATCATTAGCATTCAATACTAATCCCAATGGAGGAAAAAAGAGATTTCCCTTGAAATCTACAAAAGGAACTCTAGCTTGAAGGAGTTGTTTTTTTTCAATGTCAGATAGCTTTGAAAATACCAAAATAACGTCCATGCTAGCTTTTTCACCCATAATACGAGCTTGAGTAACAAATGAGTCTAAACTTCCTCTTCTCTTTTCTTTAATCAATAAAAATGACTCCTTATGAAACTTCATTTGGACATATTGAAATCTTTTTTCAAAACTAATTGGTAAAGTTAAAGCTATTTTTTCAACACTTACATTAATATAAAACGATTGAAAAATAGAAATTATCTTTTGAACATTCATTGTTTTTCCTTTTTATCATTTTTTACGTATTTTATCAATTTAAATGATAAAATGCAAGTTTTTTGATAATAAAAAGTGACTTACAAAAACTATAAGTCACCAAAATATTAGAAAATTTCAAGTAAAGACTCTCTGTTTCGTCGTATAAGCAAAACTCATGGCACTATCTACCTGAGAAAACCGTCTTCCATCAACATTAGTTTCCGATACCAGAAATCAATCATCTGGATAGACCTCCTTAACAAAAGACACATGACCATAAGTAACAAAGGTCCTATGACTGTCACCGACAAATGAGATAATAACTTCAGCCCTTGGAATAGAGCCTGTTTCACCACCCTGAATTGCTGTGATTGCCACCATGTCTTGAGCATTTCCCGTGGTGTTGATATTAGGAATCTTTTCCCCATTTCTGCCCTTGAGTTTTAATCCTAACTGCTTGATGCGAGCTACTACTCACCAAGTACACTAGCCATAGGCATAACCATACCATCGCCACCTCCTGGAATCGAGTTATCATAAAGTTCCCCTCGTACACTTTCCAAAGCCTTAGAATCACTTTGAGCCGTACCTCTGTTTGGCTGACAAAAGCCCTTTTCAATATAGTAATACCACTCTATATCTCTTGTCTGGCCTACTAGTAACTTGGCTCCTGAATTACCCTCCCAGTAGGTTAGAAAGAGCTGAGCGGGACACCCGTATTTCCAAAGAAATCCTTAAGACAGTTGGTAAAATAGGGACTGTCCTCCCCCAAAAGCTCTAGACGAGTTTTAAGAAGTGCATAAGCCACCTTGACTTTCAGCTTCATGTCCTTATGCTGTTCATCCTCCAAAAGAATCTTTATGAGCTTGTAAAAGCGCTCAGACTTTTGATATTGATTTACTGTAATCCATTTCATGAGATACCTACACACTCTTTTTCTCCAATTCACCACTTGGTTGGATTTGAATCAAGCCACTCTTTTCCAAATCAGCCATCACAACTGTTGCTTCAACAATATCCAGGCCAATTTGTCGGACTAGATAAGAAATCACGATATAATGTGATGACTGCATTTTTTCTACAAAATTTCTCCTTAAACGCAAAAAAACGAGAACCATATAGAATAGTTCTCGCTTGAGATATAAATATTTATTGTTGTATTTATTTATCCGATATGTGAACGATATCCACATATACATTTACTTCTATGTGTTTTAGCACTTTTTGGACCTTAAATTGACCTTTTTATACAAACACAAAACGCTTGAAAAAATAGCTTAAAATCAAGAATTTTCACCCTTTTACTCGTTATAGCAACACTACGCACTCAGCGGTTCGGACTTACCGTATCATTTCGTCGGTTTCCCTCCTCATTCTACGAGTCCTATACCCCAGGGCACCTTCTCGACCTTCGGTC
>CAKPXD010000110.1 GCA_934201655.1 uncultured Streptococcus sp.
CACCGATTCCTTGTTTAAGGAGTTTAACAGCGTGTGCGCCCATACGAGATGCCAATACACGGTCACGAGCAGTTGGTGAACCACCACGTTGGATATGACCAAGTTCTGTGACACGAAGGTCACTTGTATCGCCAGCTTCTTTTAGTTTTTGACCAAATTCAGCCGCTGACATGACACCTTCTGCTAAAACGATAATATTGTGTTTTTTACCGTGTTCATATCCAGCTTTGATGCTTGCTACGATATCTTCAAATTGGAAACCTTCTTCAGGGATGATGATTTCGTCAGCACCTGTTGCAATACCTGCCCAAAGAGCGATATCACCTGCGTTACGTCCCATTACTTCAACAACGAAAGTACGACGGTGACTTGATGATGTATCACGAATCTTATCGATTGCATCCATTGCAGTTGTTACTGCAGTGTCAAATCCGATTGTAAAGTCAGTACCTACGATATCGTTATCGATTGTTCCAGGAAGTCCAATAGCAGGGAATCCATGTTCAGTCAGGCGCATAGCTCCATGATAAGAACCGTCACCACCGATAACCACGACACCTTCGATACCGTGTTTTTTCAATTGCTCAATCCCTTTAAGTTGACCTTCGAGTTTTGCAAACTCAGGGTAACGGGCTGAGTGAAGGAAAGTACCACCACGTGAAATGATGTCTCCTACTGAAGCAGCATCAAGTGGATAAATTTCACCAGCAACCATACCAGCGTATCCATCATAGATTCCAAAAACTTCCATTCCTTCTGAGATTGCTTGACGAACAACTGCACGGATGGCAGCATTCATACCAGGGGCGTCTCCACCACTAGTCAAAACAGCAATACGTTTCATTTGGTTTTGCTCCTTTTTCTTTTAACATTCTAACTGATTATACCATATTTAAAGTTAAAATTCTTTTATTTTCATTGATTTTTAACGATAAATCGTTTTCATGACAATCTGTTTTAAAGATTCTTGTAAGCCAGCGTCTTTTGCAACTAAATAACCAGGCAAAAGAATATTTTTTTGTTCATTTTCATAACGAATGACAACAGGAATTTGTCCCTTGTACTGATCTAAAATATGATAAATTTCAGAATCGTGGTCATGATTGGGAACTTGAATCCAAAAACGCTCACTCACTGCCTCTTTTAAATTATTTAAAACTAATTGAAGACGACCATCTCTGGCTTGTACTTTTCCATTTAGGTAATAGAAACTTCCTTCGTGCAAAAGATTTTTAAATTTGCGGTACTGTTCAGAAAAAACAGTGACCTCCAGACTTGTTTTACTATCAGTAACTTTCAAAAAGGCCATGTTTTCACCTTTTTTAGTTCGAATCACTCGGATAGACTGAATTTCAACGAGCACTGTTGCTGTCTGTCCCTCGGAAAGTTCAGATAAACTCACAATAGGATACAAAGGATTCTTCGCTAAAACCAGCAATGGGTGTTGGCTGATGCCAACTCCTAACCATTCCTGCTCTTTTTGGAATTTCTCAATATTTGAAAAGTCCTCTGTATCTGTCCAACTATAGCTAGAATCCGCAAAGAGGCTACCTAATTCTTCTACAAAGATAAATAGAGTTGGTAGATTGGTTAAGATTTTTTGACGATTTTTATCAAATCCATCAAAAAGTCCTACTTCCACTAAAGGGTTTAAGAGGCTAATCTTTTGATAATTTTTGGGTAATCGTGTGATAAAATCTTCAACACTGCTAAATGGACGATGCTCGATAATCCAGTAGGCAAAATCACGAGGCATTCCCTTGATACTCTTGAGTCCTAGATGAATTGTCTTATCAGCTAACTTATCTTGATATGGAACCGTATTGATAGAAAGCGGAGCTAGTCCAAAGCCCATTTCAAGCGCATCTAGAATATAATCCCCGCTAGCATAATTGAGCATGACCTGATAAAAGATTGCTGGAAAATGTGTTTTAAAGTAGGCAAGCTGAAAAGCTAAGGCAGCATAAGCATATGCATGCGAACGGTTAAAACCATAACCGGCAAATTTTTCCATTACAGCAAAAACTTCTTGAGCCTGTTTTTGTCCATGCCCTTTTTCGAGGGCCCCTTGGATAAAACTCTCCTCCATCCGATGCATCTCAGCCACATTCTTTTTCCCCATAGCACGACGTAACATATCGGCTTTCCCGAGGCTAAAACCAGCATAGCGTTGAGCTACTTGCATGACCTGTTCTTGGTAGAGCATAATACCATAAGTCGGAGCTAGGATATCTTCTAGCACAGGGTCCAGAACCGTAACCTTTTCTTTACCATGTTTTCTCGCCACAAAGTTATCGATATAGTCACTCGCACCTGGTCGGTTCAAGGAAGTCGTCGCCACTACTTCTTCAAAATTTTGTGGTTTCACTCGTTTCAATAAGCGTATGGCTCCAGGTTGTTCAAACTGAAAGATTCCCTTGGTCTTACCTGCAGCGAAGAGGGCTAAGGTTGCCTTATCTTCAAGATCAATATCCTCAATTCTTAGTGAAATACCTTGAGTTTCATCTAAGAGCTCCTGCATTTTTTGAGCAAAGGTTAAGTTTCGTAGGCCCAAGAAATCCATCTTGAGCAAACCATTTCCTTCAACTCCATGCGCATCATATTGGGTAATCAGCATATCCTCTCCATACTTGAGAGGAATATAATCTGTTAGATTTTTGTCACTGATAACGACACCAGCTGCATGGATGGAAGTCTGTCGTGGATAACCTTCTATCTTTTTAGCAATAGAGAAGGCCTTTTGGTACTCAATCTTACTTTGAATGAGTTGTCTAAAACCAAGATTTCCTTCATAGGCTGTCGTTAGAGTATCTTTAGAACCTATTTTTTTTGTAATAGCTGTCAACTCGTACTCAGGGACACCATAACGTTTGAAGATATCTCGGATGGCTTGCTTGGCTCCAAAGGTCGAGTAAGTGACAATCTGCGCAGCGTGGATACTACCATAACGGTCACGAACATAACGAATAAACTCAGAGCGATAGATATCTGGAATATCAATATCGATATCTGGCATGGTGTAGCGTTCACGATTCAAGAAGCGCTCAAAGATAAGATTTTTAGCTACAGGATCAATTCCAGTGATATCTAAAGCGTAGGCCACTAAACTTCCAACTGCGGATCCGCGTCCCATCCCCATATAATAACCTTGAGAACGACCAAAACGTAAGAGGTCCCAGACAACCAAGAAATAGTCATCGAATCCCATATCATGAATCACAGACAGTTCTTCTTCTAAACGTACTTGATAAACTGAATCTAGTAAACCTTTCTCTTCCAAGCCCTTGATAGCTCTTTCCCGAAGTTCCTCAACAGCAGGTCTTTCTGGATTGAAACGTGGAAGCTTGAGACTACTATCAATCTCGTAGGAAGTATCCTTGACCAATCTTGCAAGATTATCCAGTGCGATTGGAAACTTCTCTAGAAAAAACTGTTCAAGACGTTCAGCAGGCAAAAACAAGCCCTGTTGAGATTGAACATCAACCTCTCTCAAGGTCACGTTGTCTTTAATTGCTTTAAGCATCTGTAGAGCTTCTAAATCCTCAGACTCGAAAGAATTAACACGATAAAGTGGGAGAATGGGGTGAGAAAAATTCGATTGAGGTGTATCTGGATACACTCCGATATAGTAGTCATGCCCTAATTCCAAGTCATTCATTCCAGAATAATAAGGAACAATAACACTAATATCTTCAAGGTAGGAAGAGAAATCAGCCCATTCTTTTTTACCTGTCATCTTTAAAGACGACAGCTTCATCAGGTTTTGATAACCTCGGTTTGACAGGGCTAAAAAACGTAGATTTATCCATTCATCTTTATGATGAACTGTCATCTCAAGGCCTAATAAAGGCTGAATTCCTTGTTTTTGGCATTCTTTGATAAAATAATAGGCTCCATAGAGATTATCTTCATCCATGATTCCAAGTGATGAATAGCCATATTCTTTTCCAAGGCTGACATATCTCTTGATTGAAATCATACTCTCCATGAAACTATAGACAGTTTTCGTATCCAGTTGGGCAATCATTCTTTCTCACCTCCCTTTTTCTTTTTCTATTATACCATTTTAGAAAATAGAAACACAATTTCTTTCTAATCATTAAACTAAAAAACCACTGCCTTAAAGACTATGGTTTTATGATATGAAATAAGTTCGAAGAAGAGTTGCGCCTAGCTTTTTTAACTTAGTTACTTGTATCTTTCGTTAAAAATATCCCGATTAGAACTAGGACTAATGAGAGATAAGGGAAAACCCTAAACATCTGCCAATCCGGGTCGAATGCTAAAAGTCCGGAAAGCAAATAAAATCCTGCACTCACATATAAGACAGTTTTATTTACTTTCTTGATTCCTATCCATGTTAAGACAGTTGCTATAACGTATGCAATTAAATTAGGACCTAGAAAAATCAAGAATACAATTCCCCATGGAGCAGTAAATAAAGCAAGAGTTATAAATAGAAGAATATAGGTAAGTGCCAAATAAAATGAGAAAGATAGAAGAGCCGAAGGTTTCTTGACTGCTTTTGGACCATTCTCCATATCTTCCACCGAATTATTTTCTACAATTAGTTTATTTTCTTCTTTGTTTAGCTCTACATTTGGATTTTGGTCTGACATTTTTTTCTCCAACTAATTTGTTAAGTTATTTTTATTATATCTCAATTTGTCACATTAAGCTAGATAGAAAAAGCCATCTATATTAGTCTCAGATAAACGCACACATTTGTCTGAAAGAAACTAACATAAATGACC
>CAKPXD010000111.1 GCA_934201655.1 uncultured Streptococcus sp.
GTATAAACCGTTTTCAGCAAAAAATCAACTACTTATAATAAATCCAAAAAAGTAGCGTGACAAACCTATTAATATAGATGTTGATATATCAATATTTAGTAATTTTGTCTAGAGAATAGTAAAAAAATTTAATATAAAAAAGTCATAGTACAGAAATCGACGAACCAGAACTCTGTATCTTAGTTCCAGACCCTTATACTTCAACCATTGGATGCTTAAAGAATGTGGATAGAAAAATGACGTTTTCGTCAATAGTGTTCTTGAGCGTTAAAAAAAGAACTTTAAGTTCAATAAATTGCTATGTCAAAATTTTATTGCTAAAAAACGAGGCGGGATCTTTTGTCCCTACCTCGTTTTGCTATTTATTATCTATCTTAATGAGTAAAGTCTAGAACCATGCGACCTTGGATGGTACCAGCAGCCATTTCATCAAAGACAGCAATGGCATCTTCGACAGGCCGTTTTTGAACGACTGGAACAACGAGACCTTCAGCACCAAATTGGAAAGCTTCTTCCAAATCTTTACGTGTACCAACAAGGGAACCGATGACCTGAATACCGTCAAGAACTGTTTTGACGATGCTAAGGTCCATCATTTCAGATGGGAGACCGACAGCTACTACACGACCACCTGCACGAACAGAGTCAACTGCTTGGTTGAAGGCAACTTTTGATACAGCTGTTACGACAGCTGAGTGAGCACCACCGTTTGTTTTTTCTTTGATAAGGCCTGGAACATCTTCGACTTCAAGACCATTAATCACGATATCAGCACCGACTTCTTTAGCTAGAGCAAGTTTATCGTTGTTAATATCTACTGCGATAACGTGAGCGTTGAATACTTTTTTAGCGTATTGAACAGCTAAGTTGCCAAGTCCTCCAGCACCATAGAGTACAACCCATTGGCCTGGCTCAACTTTTGCTTCTTTAATAGCCTTGTAGGTGGTAACACCGGCACA
The DNA here is from genome assembly GCA_934201655.1 of uncultured Streptococcus sp. GTDB lineage: Bacteria > Bacillota > Bacilli > Lactobacillales > Streptococcaceae > Streptococcus. Next base: position 960 of record CAKPXD010000111.1, read on the forward strand.
AGTGATTGAAGAGGCTTGGGCTGGATCGAGACCTTCTGGAACTTTAACAGCATAATCTGCAGTTACGATACATTGTTCTGCCATACCACCATCAACTGAGTAGCCAGCATTTTTTACTGTACGGCAAAGGGTTTCGCGTCCGGTTGTACAATATTCACACATGCCACAGCCTTCAAAGAACCAAGCTACGCTGACACGGTCACCAACTTTTAGACTCTTAACATCAGGAGCGATTTCTTTTACGATACCGATCCCTTCGTGACCGAGAACACGTCCTGGAACTTTTCCAAAGTCACCATGGGCAACGTGGAGGTCTGTATGGCAAACACCACAGTACTCAACTTCAACAAGTGCTTCCCCAGCTTCGAGCGGACGGAGCACTTTTTCTTCAATAGCAACACCAGTGCTTTCTGGATTTACAACAACAGCTTTCATAGCTATCCTCCTTGGTTAGTAGTTGAGGTGCAGAGGAAAAGGGGCTTGCCTTAAATCGTGATTCAAGTGAAGTCAAATTTGAACTGCCCTCTTTTTTGTTTATATGTGAATTATATCACGATATTTAATATAATACAAGGAGATTTATGCAAAAACAGATAAAATCGCTTAACCGGTTGATGAGACTGTGAAATTTGAACAATGATATCTAATGTATTCATATGAAATTTAATATAAAGAGAAACTTGTTTGGCCTCAAATCTAGGGAGTGAGCTTGCAAACAGATTTTCTAAGATCCATCTCTAGGAGTTTTTGGTATAATAGAGAGTAATTTATTTTCTAGTATGAGAAGTTAGAGTGAGAGGTATGTATGTCCCCTTCAATTCAGTTGTTAAAAGACCGCTATTTAAAACATATCAAAGAAAATCCAGATCTCTACATCGGTATTGAGTTGGAGTTTCCTATCGTTCATACGAAAGGCCAACCTACAGATATTGAAGTCAGCAAGGACTTGTTGCGCTTTTTGGTGGATGCTCTCAGTCTGGAAGTTGAAAAGGCAGACCAGGAGGGCAATCCGATTCAACTTGTAGAACCGACGAGTCAAGATCGAATTCTGTTTGAGGTTTCCTACACGACCTTGGAATTTGCCTTTGGTAGGGCTCAGAATATCCAAGAGGTTGAAGGGCGTTTTCTGGCCTATATGAAGGTAATCCAAGAAAAGCTAGGCGAAAAGGACCATGCTATCCAAGGTTGGGGGATTCACCCGAACTGGGATAGCAATGATAATAGACCTGTGGCTTATCCACGCTATCAGATGTTGATGGATTATCTGAGTATGGGGACTCACCAAGAAAGTGCGCATTTACATGACTTTCCGCAATACGGAGCCTTCATCTGCGGGAGCCAAGTCCAGTTGGATGTTTCGACCGATAACTACCTACGTGTCATCAATGCTTTCACACAGATAGAGGCAGCCAAAGCTTACCTGTTTGCAAATTCTGAGTTTTCTGGTGCAGACTGGGACACCCAGATTTCACGAGATATTTTTTGGGAAGACTCCATGCATGGGATTTATCCAGAGAATGTTGGTGTCAATACCAGACTCTTTAAAGATGAAGATGATTTCTTTGATTATTTAGACCATTCTGCGATTTTCACAGCAGAACGAGATGGAGAAACCTATTATTTTTCTCCGATTCAAGCTAGAGATTACCTAGCTACTGATAAAATTCCTGCCTATACTCTAAATGGAAAAGAAACTCTTCTGGTTCCTCAAGAGAAGGATTTCCAGACGCACCGTAGTTACCAATATCAAGACTTAACAACTCGAGGGACGATTGAATTCCGTAGTGTTTGTACGCAACCGCTAGACCGTACCTTCGCTTCAGCAGCCTTTCATCTAGGTTTGTTGGTAAATCTAGATAAGCTTGAAACTTATCTCGAAACTGCTCCTTTCTTTGAGAACTTTGGCCGTGACTACAAGTCTTTGAGACGACAGTTTTCTAAGAAACAACTCACAGATGAGGAAAAATCTGGTGTTGTCCAGTTCTCCAAAGACTTGCTGGCTATAGCAGAGCAAGGACTTGAGAGTAGAGGTCAGAGAGAAATGACTTATTTAGAGCCTTTAAAAGAAGAATTGACTCTATAATTTTCTTATAAAGGGAGAATTTTCTGAAAAATCATGTTATAATGGATGAGACTATAGATAAAGGATAGAGATTTATGACATTAGTTTATCAATCAACGCGTGATGCGAAAAATACAGTAACAGCCAGTCAGGCTATTTTGCAAGGTTTGGCAACAGATGGAGGTTTGTTTACTCCAGTTAGCTATCCAAAGGTAGATTTGGATTTTGACACATTAAAAGATGCTTCTTACCAAGAAGTGGCCAAGCTTGTCTTGTCAGCCTTCTTGGATGATTTTACATCAGAAGAGTTGGACTACTGTATCAACAATGCCTATGACAGCAAGTTTGATACACCAGCTATTGCCCCTCTTGTTAAACTCGATGGTCAATACAACTTGGAACTCTTCCATGGTTCAACCATTGCCTTTAAAGACATGGCCTTGTCTATCTTGCCATACTTTATGACAACTGCTGCTAAGAAACATGGCTTGGAAAACAAGATTGTCATCTTGACAGCAACATCTGGAGACACTGGAAAAGCTGCCATGGCTGGATTTGCAGATGTACCAGGTACTGAAATTATCGTCTTTTATCCAAAGGATGGTGTCAGCAAGGTACAAGAGTTGCAAATGACCACTCAAACTGGGGACAATACCCATGTCATCGCCATTGATGGAAACTTTGATGATGCTCAGACAAACGTGAAACATATGTTCAATGATGTGGCTCTTCGTGAAAAATTAGCAGCCAACAAGCTCCAGTTTTCATCAGCTAACTCTATGAATATCGGTCGTTTGGTACCACAGATTGTCTACTATGTTTATGCCTACGCTCAGCTAGTTAAAACTGGCGAAATTAAGGCTGGTGAAAAAGTCAATTTCACAGTACCAACAGGAAACTTTGGAAATATCCTGGCTGCATTTTACGCCAAACAAATCGGTTTACCAGTTGGTAAGTTGATCTGTGCTTCAAATGACAACAATGTCTTGACAGACTTCTTCAAAACTCGTATTTATGACAAGAAGCGTGAGTTTAAGGTAACTACTAGCCCATCTATGGATATCTTGGTTTCTTCAAACTTGGAGCGCTTGATTTTCCATCTTTTGGGGAATGATGCGGTTAAGACAGCTGAACTCATGAATGCCTTGAACACTCAAGGTCAGTATGAATTGACAGATTTTGATGCAGAGATCCTTGACCTCTTTGCAGCTGAGTATGCAACAGAAGCAGAGACCGCAGCAGAAATCAAGCGTGTTTACGAGTCGGATTCTTACATCGAGGATCCTCATACAGCAGTTGCTTCAGCCGTATTTAAAAAATACCAAGCAGCAACAGGCGATATGACTAAGACGGTGATTGCATCAACAGCTAGTCCTTACAAATTCCCAGTGGTTGCGGTGGAAGCTGTAACTGGACAATCAGGTCTTAGCGACTTTGAAGCCTTGGCTCAATTACATGAAATCTCAGGAGTAGCAGTGCCACCAGCAGTGGATGGCCTTGAAACAGCTCCAGTTCGTCACAAGACAACTGTTGCGGCAGCAGACATGCAGACTGCAGTAGAAACTTATCTAGGACTTTAAAAGAGAGGAAGTAAACTCGGTTGGGAAACTAACTGAGTTTCTTTTCATCAGGAGGAAGGATTGTTTAAGAAAAATAAGGATATTCTCA
>CAKPXD010000112.1 GCA_934201655.1 uncultured Streptococcus sp.
ACTTCTACTTCAAGTGTTGGGTTACCGCGTGAGTCTAGGACTTCGCGAGCGTAAACATCAGTAATAATTGACATTTTTTACTCTCCTTTGAGTTAAATTATTTTACAACTCTATGATACATCAAAAAGATACCTTTTTCAAGAAAAAACGTTATCTTTGTGCAAATTTTCCTTAAGTTTGTTAAGTAATCGCTTTCTTTTCCGCCATAACTATAAACTTTTATGATATACTATATTTATGACTGATGTATCAAAACAAATATTAGAAAAAGCTCATGGCGGGCTTAAATTAAATCCCGACGAACAAAGACGTTTTCTTGGTACCTTTGAAGAACGTGTTCTTGGCTACGCCGAACTCGCTACTGCGAATGATGACAAATTTCAAAAGGTATTTTTAACAATTTTAGAGACTTTTAAAAAAGAAACTGAACCTCTATTTGTCAAAATTTCTCCTCAAGTTGAGTTTGAAAAACAAGTCTATTATTTAAAACAAGCCAAAGATGCTGACTGCCAAGCAACTATCGTTTCTGAAGATCATAACTCTTCTCCTTTCGGACTGGTTATCCATAGTGATGTTCCGGTTCAAACAAGTGAAAAAGACCTCCGAAAGGCCTTTTCAGACTTATGGCAAGAGAAAGAGACGAAAGCTCCTACTTCTCTCTGGAAAAAATGGTTTGGTTAACTCTATCTCAAAGACATGATTCGTGCGATACTTGCAGCTGTATTTTCTAGATAAACAGCTGCTTTTTTTAGACTCTCTGCTAACGGTTCGCTTTTTTCAAGTATGGAAAAAGCTGCGACTATATTCTCAAATGGTAAAGGGGGTAAGTCCTCATCTAAACTACCACAAATAGCAAGAACTGGAACACCATTTGGTGTTCTTTTTGCTACTCCAATTGGCGCCTTTCCAGCTAGACTTTGCGAGTCCAGTCTACCTTCGCCAACGATAACTAGGTCTGCATCAGTAACTTTTTGATCGAAGTTTATCAAATCCAAACAAGTTTGAATACCTGATACAATCTCTGCTCCAGCGAAGGCACACAAGCCAGCGGCAATTCCACCACCTGCTCCTGCACCATCTAATTTTAATATTTTGGGTCCAACTTTACTATAGAAGTCTTTAATAGCAGCATCAACTTCTTTAAATTTAGATGGATCCAATCCCTTTTGTTTCCCAAATGTAAAGGTAGCACCCTGAGGTCCACAGAGAGGATTGGACACATCCGCTAAAATTTTGATACGAACATCTGCAGGAACAGATGAGGCTTTATCTTTCGAAATATGACTAATTTCAAACAAGGACTGGCCACAAGCCTCCAGTTCAATTCCGTTTTTGTCATAAAACTGGTAACCAAGTCCTGAAGCAATGCCAATTCCACCATCATTACTAGCCGTACCACCGACACCAACGTAGATATCTTTGATTCCTTGTTCCATCAAATGGAGAATAAGTTGACCAATTCCCTTTGTTTGAATCTCTAGAGGATTTCGTTTTTCAAAAGGAATTTTAGCAAGACCTACTAAATTTGCAACTTCAAATAGAGCTAATTCTCTTTTTTGAAAGTAAGACATCAAAACCTCATCACCAAAAGGTCCAGTTACCTGGACTCTTTTTTCTTCCAAACCTAGAGAATTTTTAATGGCGTCTACTGTTCCTTCACCTCCATCACCAACAGGTAAAAGTAGACATTCAGCATCCGGTATCACCCTTTCGAATCCTCTTTTTATAGCTTCTGCTACTTCGTTTGCAGGAAGACTCTCTTTGAAAGAGTCCGGCGCGATAACAATTTTCATTTTGATTCCTCTTTCTATCTAAAGGAAGTCTATCATTTCCAAAACTTTCCCAAAATCTCTCTCATCTACCTGAAGATTTATTTCCTTTTTCACAATATTCTTGGCACAAAAGGCTATACCAAGTCCTGCACTTTTAAGCATATTTAAGTCATTAGCTCCATCACCGATTGCAATCGTTCTATCAAATGGCACTTCTAATTCTTCAGCCCAACTCACGAGGGTTGCTTCTTTTACTTCTCTGCTTATAATAGGGCCAATTAGATTTCCAGTTAAATGATCATCTTTGATTTCCAGTTGATTAGCAGTATATAATGAAATTCCCAAATCTTTTGCTAATCTTTCTACAATAGTGGTAAATCCACCTGATACTAAACCGATTTCTATCTGATTTTCTTGAAGAACTTTAATTAACTTTGCAGCGTTTTTACTAAGGTGAAGTTCATGATAAATCTTATCAAAGATATTGATAGAGAGACCTTTAAGAAGAGAAACACGTCTTTTTAAACTTGCTTCGAAGTCTAATTCTCCTCTCATAGCTTGAGCTGTTAGCAGGGCTACTTCTTCTTCGCACTCTGCCTCTTTCCCTAATAAATCAATAACCTCTTCTTCTATCAGAGTTCCATCAACATCTAGGACACAGAGTCCTTTAGCTTTATTCATTTATTCTCTATACTTTCATCATCTCAAAAAATCGTATGAAAGCATCATACGATTTTATTTATTTAATTTGCTAAGCTGTGATATAAATCAAGATAAGACTGACAAGCTGTATCCCAAGAGAAATCACATTCCATAGCTTGTACTTGAAGTTTCTTCCAAACGTCAGGATGATTATAGTAAACATCCAAGGCTGTTTGAAGAGCCCAGTTAAGCCAGTATGACGTCAAGTTGTCAAAACTAAATCCTGTACCCGTTCCTTCAATTGGATTGAATGGTTGAACAGTATCTCTCAACCCGCCTACCTCATGAACAAGTGGTAATGATCCATAACGCATAGCCATCATTTGAGAAAGTCCACAAGGTTCAAATCGACTTGGCATGAGGAAAATATCACAGGCTGCATAAATTTCTTGTGCTAGCTTGACATCAAAGGTAATATTGGCAGAAAGTTTATCTGGGAATACTTGACCAAACCATGAGAAGGCTTGTTCAAAACCAGGATCACCTGTACCCAAGAGAACGATTTGAACATCTTCTTGAAGCATGCGATGCAAACCTTCAACGACTACATCAAAACCTTTCTGTCTTGTCAAACGCGACACAATACCAATCATTGGAACATCAGGACGAACTGGAAGACCAACTTTCTCCTGAAGTTTAGCTTTATTCTGAACTTTTCCTGATAGGTCTGATTTATTAAAATGATAATCCAACAAAGGATCCGTTTCTGGATTATAAAGATCCGTATCGATTCCATTTACAATACCAGAAACCTTACCAGACTCCATTCGTAAAATCTGATCCAAGCCACAACCAAACTCTGTTGTCATGATTTCATAAGCATAGCTTGGCGATACAGTAGATACACGATCTGCATAGAGGATACCAGCCTTCATCCAGTTCAGGCAGTCATTCCAGCGAACTGTACCATCAGCATATCGTTCAAATCCAACTCGGAACAAATCCCAAAGCATACCTTCAGAGAATTGGCCTTGGAATTCCAAATTATGGATCGTTAAAACAGTCTTAATGTTTTGGTAGGCCTGGATCCATCTGTATTTTTCCTTCAACAAGAAAGGAATCATAGCTGTATGATAATCATGAGCATGAAGAACATCTGGAATAAATCTAATGCGCTCCATAGCCTCCAGAGCCGCAAGTTGGAAGAAGGCAAAACGTTCACCATCATCGAAATCACCATACACATGACCACGGAAGAAATAATACTGGTTGTCAATAAAGTAGAAAGTAACACCATTTAGAACAGTCTTCTTAATGCCACAAAATTGTCTACGCCAACCAACGTATACTTCAAATTGAAGAACATCTTCAATTTGATCACCAAACTTGGCTTCCACCATGTCATAGTATGGCAGGATAACAGCAACTTCATGACCAGCTTTAACTAATGATTTTGGAAGAGCCCCGATAACATCTCCTAAGCCACCTGTTTTAGAGAAAGGGGCTCCTTCGGCTGCTACAAATAAAATTTTCATGAAAGAATGTCCTCTGTTATTTTTTCACCTTTTTTGATGACAACAGGATTTTCTGCTGTACCACGAATAACAACTCCATCAGCTACTTCAGCACCCTTATCAATAATTGCATACTCAACTTGAGCACCTTCACCAATGACAACACGAGGGAAAACAATAGATTCTTTAACTAAGCTATCTTTATGAATTTGAACATTACGCGAAACAACTGAACGAACAACCTTACCTTCGACAATACTACCAGAAGCAAACTGCGAAGTATTTACTTCACAACCAGGTGCATAATAAGTTGGTTCTTCGTTTTTCACCTTTGTATGAATCTTTTGATTTGGAGAGAACAAAGAGTAGAATTTATGCTGATCAAGCATATCAATATTGGCTTGGTAGTAGGTTTCTACAGAATGAATATTTGCCAAATAACCAGTATACTCGTAAGCAAAAGCACCTTCTTTAGCTGCCAAATCACGAAGAACATAGCGAAGTTTTTCTGGATGTTCTTTCTGAGCTTCTTCTTCTAGACGTTCAATCAACCATGGGGTATCAACGACAAAGATATCGGTAGACATATTGTAAAGATTTTGGTCTGATTTTTTATCAAAGAGCTTGTGAGAAAGCACATGGTCAGTTTCATCGATATCAAGGATTGCATTTACTTCTGAAATATCCTTTTTAGGTAGTTTCTTATAAACAACAGTGATAGGAGATTTGG
>CAKPXD010000113.1 GCA_934201655.1 uncultured Streptococcus sp.
GTTGTAAAGGGACTCTTTCACCTAACGCAAGGAGTAGCAATCGTAACTCTTCCGATTTTCTACCTTTTTTGGAAGCAAGTCATTCAGAAAGGTTTTCTGTCTCTATATAGCAGAGGTCTCTTGATTATGCTTTCTTTACCTTTGGTTCTTGGTTTAGTTGGTGTCTTCATTGGTTTTGAACAATTCTTTACCTTGTTTCATCAGATTCTATTTGTAGGTGATGATACCTGGCTTTTTGATCCCGCTAAAGATCCGGTCATTCTTATTCTACCAGAGGATTTTTTCCTGCATGCCTTTCTCCTATTTTTCTGCTTGTATGAACTGCTTTTTGGCTTTATTTATCTACTAAGTTGGAAAAAATTACCAAAAATATCATAAATGCATAAAAATGTTTTAAAAATTGTACTAAAAACCTATTTTTCTTTAAAAAGTAGGTTTTTTTTACGGAAATAACTAGTCAAGCGCTTTATTTTTTTGTATAATAGAGTTAGAAAAGTATGCAAAGAAGAGAATAGCATGATTACACTATTTTTATCACCGAGTTGTACATCATGTCGTAAGGCAAAGGCCTGGCTTGATAATCATAAAGTGCCTTTCCAAGAGCACAACATTATGACCAGTCCTTTATCAAGAAAAGAATTACAACACATTCTTTCCTTGACCGAAAACGGTACCGATGACATTATTTCAACTCGTTCAAAAATTTTCCAAAAGTTAAATATCGATGTGGAAAGTATCTCGGTGACAGAGTTGCTTAATTTAATTGAGCAATATCCTAGTCTTTTGCGTCGTCCAATCATCATTGATGATAAACGTATGCAGATTGGCTTTAATGAAGATGAGATTCGTGCATTTCTTCCTCGTAGTTATCGTAAGCAAGAATTGAAAGAAGCTACATTAAGAGCTGGTATTAATTAGATGAATAAACAGTATAGTTACCCACTAGATTTGTCGTGGAGCACTGAAGAACTTGCTTCAGTGCTTTCTTTTTTTAATGATGTTGAAGCTGCCTATGAGACACAGGTAGATGCTAAGAAACTATTAGATTCCTACAAGGTATTCAAGTCAGTTGTGCCTAGTAAGAGCGAAGAAAAACGTTTGGGACGTGAGTTTGAATCAGTTAGTGGATACTCTTTCTACCGTGCAGTCCAGTTGGCCAAAGAAAAAGGAGAAGGGAAGATTTCACTTGGAAAATAAATTTACATTTGCCAAAGAAATTGTCAGGGAAGCTGGGGAATACATTCTCCAGCATATGAAAGAAGATCTCCATGTTGAGAGAAAGTCTTCCCCTACAGATTTGGTAACTAAGTTAGATAAAGAAGTTCAAGACTTACTTATTAAAAAAATCCGTTCTCGCTATCCAAATGATCTATTTTGTGCGGAAGAAGGCTGCATGCGTGCAGCAGTAGGACAAGGTTCGGTATGGATTATTGATCCTATTGATGGAACCAACAACTTCGTGGCACAAGGTGAAGACTTTGCTGTTATGCTGGCCTATTTTGAGGAAGGTGTTGGTAAGTTTGGTATTATTTATGATGTCATGAAAGGTGATTGTTACCATGGTGGAGGAGACTTCCCCCCCTGTCGCAATGACGAACCTTTGCCACTCTTTAAAAAGAGACCCTTGAGAGAATTTTTGGTGTCTGGTAATTCTGGCATGCTAGCGACTAATGAATGGGGCTTAGCAGATTTGGGAAACGCTGCACTTGGTACACGAGTTTATGGCAGTGCCGCTATTAGTTTTGCCAAGGTGCTTTCAGGTCGACTTTTAACCTATATCACTTATTTACAACCTTGGGATTATGCGGCTGCAAGTATCCTAGGTGAGAGTTTGGGTTATAAGGTTTTTACGATTGCTGGTGAAGAAGTCGATTTTCAAACACGACAGGCCGTTATGATGGTGCCAGTCGAGATGAAAGATGAGATTCAATCCTATATCTATGAAAGGAAATAAACCTACATGCAATTTCCAGAAGGATTTGTAAAAAAATACGAAACTATATTGGGAGATGAGGCAAGAGCTTTTCTTGCCTCTTTTGATGATGAAGCTGTTTCTGCTTTTCGTATTAACCCTTTAAAAGAAAGACAGCTTTCTTTTTCAGATGCTATTCCCAATACACCCTGGGGCTACTATGGGAAGGTTTCAGGGAAATCACCAGAACATGTAACTGGCTTGGTCTATTCACAAGAACCTGCCGCACAAATGGTCGCTCAAGTAGCCCAGCCAAAGCCTGGAATGAAGGTCTTAGACTTGGCAGCTGCTCCCGGTGGGAAATCCACTCAACTGGCCTCCTATCTTGCAGGAGACGGTCTTCTTGTTTCAAATGAGATTTCAAGCAAACGGTCAAAGATTTTAGTTGAAAATATGGAACGCTTTGGATCGACTAATGTCGTTGTGACCAATGAATCTGCAGACCGTTTAGCCAAGGTTTTTAAAGGCTATTTTGACCTGATCGTTTTAGATGCACCTTGCTCAGGAGAAGGGATGTTTCGTAAACAACCTGACGCTATGGATTATTGGAGTGTCGATTATCCTAGTCAGTGCGCTAGTTTACAACGTGAGATTTTAGCAGATGCTGTTACCATGCTGGCTGATGGTGGTCGACTAGTCTATTCAACCTGTACCTGGGCGCCAGAAGAAAACGAAGAAATCGTCCAATGGTTACTGGATAGCTATCATTTTGAATTGATTCCAATCCAACACATCAATGGAATGGTACCTGGGATTGATTTACCTGAAACAGCTAGAATGTACCCTCATCGCTTTAAGGGAGAAGGTCAGTTCGTGGCCCATCTTCAGTTTAAAGGTCAAAACAAGGCTGGGAAGTTCAAACCTTCTAAATCCAACCTATCTCGTGAACAGATTTCCTTATGGCAGGATTTTGAGAAAAAACATCTTAAAGAAAAACTGACCGGTGTCTTACAAGTTTTTGGAGACCAGCTTTATCTCTTGCCAGAAGTCCTACCCGATATAGGAAAACTCAAGATAGCTCGTAATGGTCTTCATCTTGGAACTTTTAAGAAAAAACGTTTTGAACCAAGTTTTGCTCTTGGCTTAGCTTTAAAACCAAGCCAAGTCAAGCAAGGAATCGAAATTCATCAAGAAGACTTTGTCAAATATGTGGCTGGTGAAACGGTCCAATTAGCTGAAACTCTTCCAAATGGTTGGTACCAAGTTTTGGTTGGTGGAAATGGTCTAGGTTTTGCAAAAGTAACCGGAAATACCTTGAAGAATTATTTTCCCAAGGGCTTGAGGTTTCAGGTGAAAAACTAGTCAAAAACTGTATTCTATGTTATAGTGGAAGTATGGATGATTTTGTAAAATACATGAAAATATTCAAATCTTCCAATCTATTCACCATTATTTTCAAGGAGACAAATAGTGAAAAAATTTAAAAAACTCACCATCTCTCTTGCAACTCTTTTACTTGCTGGTTCGCTAGCAGGATGTGCAAGTTGGATTGATCGTGGGGAATCTATGACAGCTGTAGGTTCAACTGCCCTTCAACCTTTAGTCGAGGCAGCTGCTGATGAATTTGCGTCAGCTCACATTGGTAAAACAGTCAATGTTCAAGGTGGTGGATCTGGTACAGGACTATCTCAAGTTCAGTCAGGAGCAGTAGATGTTGGGAACTCTGATGTATTTGCTGAGGAGAAAGACGGGATTGATGCTTCAGCCTTGGTCGATCATAAGGTAGCTGTTGCTGGATTAGCTGTTATTATCAATAAAGAAGTAGACGTCGATAATCTAACGACAGACCAGCTCCGACAAATCTTTACAGGAGAAATTACCAACTGGAAAGAAGTTGGTGGGAAAGATCTAGCTATTTCTATTATCAACCGTGCTGCGAGTTCAGGTTCTCGTGCGACCTTTGACAGTGTGATTATGAATGGTCAGTCAGCGGTGCAAAGTCAGGAACAAGATTCAAACGGTATGGTCAAATCAATCGTTTCTCAAACCCCTGGAGCTATTTCCTACCTAGCATTTGCTTATGTTGATGATTCTGTTGGGACTATCAAACTCAACGGCTATGAACCAACTTCAGAGAATGTAACAACTAATAATTGGCCGTTGTGGTCTTATGAACACATGTATACTCTTGGTGAACCAAATGAATTAGTTGCCGAATTCTTAAACTTTGTTCTTTCGGACGAAGCGCAGAATGGAATCGTAAAAGGAATGGGCTATATTTCTGTCAAGGAAATGAAGGTTGAAAAAGATGCTGCAGGTACTGTGACAGCAATAGAAGGGAGCCAATAATGAATCAAGAAGAATTATCTAAAAAATTGCTCTCTCCTTCAAAAAACTCTCGTCTTGAGAAATTAGGAAAAGGGCTAACCTTTGCCTGCCTTTCTTTGATTGTTATCATTGTTGCTATGATTTTGATTTTCGTGGCTCAGAAAGGCTTATCGACCTTCTTTGTCAATGGGGTCAACATCTTTGATTTCCTCTTTGGAAAAAATTGGCAACCGACAGTTAAGGATGCCCACGGTAATTATATTATGGGCGCCTTGCCCATGATTACGGGTTCCTTTATTGTCACCATCTTGTCTGCCTTGATTGCCACTCCCTTTGCCATTGGGGCGGCCATCTTCATGAC
>CAKPXD010000114.1 GCA_934201655.1 uncultured Streptococcus sp.
TGCCTACCCCCTCTCTATCGGACATTCTGAGGCAATTTCAGACAATTTTAAAGCCCATTCTCTTCAAAGAAACGTCCTATAGCCGTTTCATTAATCTCTAAACTCAATTCTGCTGTGACAAGTAACATATTATCACCATTGATTAAAAATTCGCTGTGATAGGTTTTAGCTTGTTTCTTTAAGTACTCAGCTAATTTTTCGGTACGATCTTTAATATTATATTTCTCATAGTCAAAGAATGATAAATCTGTATGAGATTTGGCGATCTCTCCCAGCTTTTTAATTGCTAGTGGTTTGTTCTTGTATTTCTCCAGGTATTCTTCAAACTCTTCCCATGAAATATCCTTTGTGCTTTCAAGTAGCATTAATTCAGCCACATCATCAGCAGTCACGCTATTCTTTTCTGATTTGAGTTCTTCAAGTTGTTTAGTGCGCTCTTGCTCGATATCAGACATGATCTTATCATAGGTTTTCTGTGAGTACGTTTCTCCCTCACTCTTGAGGTCAGCTAGTTCGATCTGAGCTTGTTTGCTCCCTTTCATGCCCTCAGCAACCTCTTTTTTTAGTTTCTCTTGTAACTCAATGTATGAGCGCATATAGTCTACTTTCTTGTTTGCAAATGCTTTGAGTTCGCTCTTAATAGATGTGAATGTCATATTTTTACCTCTTTCTGTACCTAATCAAAAAACCGAGAATGAACCCTCATGAAGCCTATGCAATCTTCACAAGATGTTACACCCTCGGTTGTTCCGATAGATACTATTTTATTGTTTCAGCCTTTTCGACATAGCACACCTTGCCATGTTGATAGACTAGTGTAAGTTTCCCGTACGCTGGAACTTTTACACTCTCTATTATACCATTTTTTAAATAAAATAGGTAGCCATCTTCCATTTTTTCGATCAAAATTTTTTCATGCATTTTTGTTCTCTCTCTTCCTGATTAAAAGTTCACAACCCCATAGGGTGGTGAACAAGTGGTGAACACATTCAGACGCTAGAGCCTCAAGGAGTTTCAAGCGTGTTCTGCAGGTTCACCACTTTTCTCTATATAGATATCATTTTTTTATTAATATCTATTTTTACTTCCTCACACCCTATTAAGTGGTGAACTGGTGAACTAAACAATGGAAAGTATTGATAATACTGGTCTTTACGTGTTCACTACTACTGGTGAACTGGTGGTGAACCGGTGAACTCTTCAATCGATTTAGGTACAAATGAATTAAATCTTCTTCCATTTGTGATTCGATAGCCACCAACAAGTTTTCCATCAATCCTTTTACGGTAACTTTCAACCCCGATTATTTTTATAGCTTCACCGCACCTATTGTTGTTTTTCCCATAGCATTTGAGAAACAATTGTTCCAGATAGTTGCTCTTTGGTACAAATTTATTTACAAGCAATTGATTTATCAATTCTATTTGAAAATCATCTAGAGACTCATTGCCATTATAGACTTCAACATCTTTCCAAATGAATTTATTCCCCTGCTGGTTAAAATAATCAAGGCTAGTTAATAAGAAACCTATACAGCCCTCAATCTTTGGTGATTTATCACATTCAGTAAATGCTTGCCAATACTTCTCAAATACTTCTTCACGTTCTTGATCTGTTTCACCACTTGGGCGATCCTTGTATTGAATTAGTATCTTTCGCCCGTTCATTTCTTCCGAAAGAGAGACAATTCTATTAGTATCAATGCACAAAACGCTGGTAAGATAAACCAAACCTTGGTTACCTCCCACATTGCGGGCTACGTGTGTTCTTTCAGTAGCAATGATTTTCAACACACGTTCTAATTTTTCGCCTATGATGTCACCCTGTTCAGTCGCAAGAGCCATTTCTCCACCAGAGAATAGCGCCCACGCATTTAAAGCGTCAAAACCTCTTGAGGTCAGATTGTCTAATTCAACATCAATCTTATTAAACAGTCCAGATAAAGCAATATGACGCAATCCTTTACCTGTCCTTACTCCAGACTTGGTAACAAAGAAATTCGTTTTACTTCTCAATCCACTTGCCACTTGCGCTATATAATAGGCTTGCAACTGTGCATTATGGAGACTTTCTGGATCATCAATGACATAGTTCAGAAATTCGCTTGCTGTCGTTTTACTAGCTCTAGCGGTTTCAAAATCCACGGGATAATGCTTGAAATAAGATACTTCATTATTTATAACTTTACGGGTCACTGTGTGAGTTTTTAAATCAATAATAAAGTCATTCCCTGCTATCTGGTATGGTTCTAACTTCCTTACAGATTCAACGTGACAATGTTTATCGATACCTTTGAGGATATCTAAAAGGAATTCTGTACTATGTTTGAAGCCGTACAGACTGACTAGAGTCATGTTATCGATTATCTTAGCTTGTTTGCTATTCACATCATACAATTTTTCATTGTAAAACACGTAGCGCCCTAACAGATAGTCAATAACTAACTTGCTAAATGGTGGAAAAATTGGATCAAATTTCAACGAATATTTTTCTTCATCATCTTTTTTCTTTGATTTCTTAGAAATGATTTTTCCTGAAATGAAATTGATCTCTTCACCATTCTTGTCTGCAATATACATAATTTCACTACTAGCAACAAAGAACTCGCGCCCCTCGTGGTGGATATTGTTAAAATTATCTAATTGCAAGATATTTGAGAGTTGTTTTTTATAGTCAGCTTTCATCTTGGATTGCCCAAAATCATCTTCCGACCATTTCATAGATACAATTTTATTGAGAGAGTCTTTAATACTATCGTTCAAATACTCACCCCCTTATAAATTATTTTCATTTCTTCTAGAAAGCACTTTGCAAGTGCCACACGCTTCACAATCGAAGAGAATAGCTGTGTAACCTGCTCGAAGCTATAACCATGCAGGAATAGCAACCGAATAAAAAGCGCTGTATCCTCTTTGGTATAGATTCCATTCGTGATAATATCGAATAACCAGCCATTTAATTCTATTGCTTGATTTTCTCTTTCTTCATTCAGCTTACCAGCCTCTAACTTCTGCAATACTGCCAATGGTTCAGGCTTCATAAGTTTTGGAGAGTTCTTTCTTGCCACTTTCCAATGGGAATTTTTCTGTTGATTCTTACACAGCCTTATCGTTATCCCTTTAGTATGAAAGTCTGTCAATCCTGCTCCAATTGGTTCAAAATAAACAAATTTAAAATAGTTTCCATTTTGCAGTACCAAAGTTGGATTGTCCTTGAGAAAATCCAATGCTGTCAATTTATCGGAGTGAACAGTAACTTCTATTATTCTCATTCACCAGCCCCCAAAAAGATCAAAACATCACGTATCAAATAATATACTTTTCGTGTATCTTCCAGCGGTGGTTGATACCTTTTCAAGCCGTTTGCTTCCCACTTGTCTAATGTCTTATCAGTTAACTCCAATTCTTTTTTTAACTTGGTTCTACTGATTAACCCTAGTAACGTAGGTTCAAACTTCTTGCTGAACTCACTAGTTTTTTTCACTAATTCAATTGCATTGTTGATCGTTGTAGAGGTAAATTGTTCCATCACAACTTGTTTCCCCTTATCATTCAAGCAATCATAGAAACTTAAATCATGCATTCATTCATTCCTTTCTAAAATCGTTTTTCCTGCGGTTGCACGTTTGGGAGGTATAATCATACCCCTGTTATATTTCAAGTTGAATTTCACCGATTAAAGGGCTAGTTTCAAGCCTTAAAATCGATTCTGTGAGTTAATTAAATTGTTAGTTTGTCCTTTGCGTTTGTTTCTGACAAATGGACTTACTGAAAAGTTGTCAAGGTCTGATAGTTTGGCACGAATAGAAACAACTCGCCCAGCCTCCTTTTCCTCATGCAATTCTTCAAACGCCTTTGCCATTTTCAAAAACTTTGATATATGCCGTCTTACGTTTGATTCAAAGTACCAAGCGTTATCCTGCTCATCATATCTTACAACTGTTTCCCGTTCCTCTTGCTGGTATGCCATTATCTAGCCTCCATGATCTCAAGCCATTTCTTCATACGTTTTAGCTGTCTTTTACTGATATATCCACGCTTTTTATAAGCAATAGCCCACTCATGGAAACACTCAGCAAGGAAGAATATACTCACGAATGATAGAAAGAAAATACCAACGCCTAATAAATCACTAATCATTTTAGATCTCCTCATCTAGCCTGGTAGCTGTCTATATATGCCCGCCGTGCGTCACCCTCCAATGAAAGAAAGCCATTCAATTCATCAAGAGAGAGTTTCTTATGTAGAAAATCAAATAGGATCTGATAAAGATTAGGATCATTCTCTTTCATCTCTTGTACAATTTTGTTAAATCTTAATTGTGCATGAACTTTTTCCACCTCTTCTAAAAATTCCTCTAATTCTAATTCTGTTAGTTCTAATTCTGTTTTTTCTGTTTCCATTTTATGTACCTCCTGTACAACTTTTGCGCTCTATACCAAGATATGGTATAATTTAAGTAAATAAAATTTCCTAAAACCTTTACGGCTTGCCTGCTGTCCTGTGTTTTAGTATTTATAGTTAAAAGCCTTATGAGTTTGCCGACCGTTAGGGCTTTTTTGTTGCGTTCAATAATCTT
>CAKPXD010000115.1 GCA_934201655.1 uncultured Streptococcus sp.
ATACCAAAAGCATATAACTTGTCTGTCCTAAAGTCCACCTTATTCTTGCTTTTTCCCCGTTTTTTGCAACGATCGCACGCCCTCCTGCCGGAGCGTCCGCTTATCTCACAACCCCAAACGTAGCAATCTCAAATTCCCTCAGCGACACATGATAAATACCGTCCGCATCCGGTGTCAGCACATCGTCCTTCTCTTCTATGACATTGCTGCGATAAACCTCTTTCATCCAATCTTCTTTCTTAAAAGAAAGGATCTCTCCCTGCTCCATATGATTCACGAACCGCACAAACAGATCGTCCTTCTTCTGACCTTTCTTAAATGCAGTCATATGAATACCATTGCCTTCAAATGCAAGAAAACTCATCTCTAACGGAAGTTTACCTTCAATCAGCTCCGGCTTTACCTGACCCGGTTTCCGAAGGAACGCTCTCTCCAGCCCGGCCTGTGCCACCGTCAGATCCTGCTGGAACGCATAGCCTTCCTCAAATGCAGTGCCGGTCTCCCCGGCCGCATATGGCACAACCTCAAACTCCAGACAGAATGTTCCAAGCTGCTGTGCCTTCGGTGTCGGGAAATATCCCCAATCGCCCATCTCCGCAACACAGCGAAGCAGCGTCACCGCAATTGCATTCTCCTGCTCTTCCAGAATCTCATACTCATACAAACCGCGGTTGGCAACCAGAAGGCCGCCCTTTTCGTCCTCCATCGCCGCAAAACACTGCTGTCTCTCACATCCGCATGGATTTGTCCAGGTATCGTTATGACGGTTATTTCTCCGAACCACCTCGAACGCAGAATCCGCCATATGCATCGATGCATGCAGTTCCGTCGGAAAAATCACACGAACCCGGTGATCCTTCGCCTGATTGCAGATGGTGGTAGCCACACGCAGCCCTTTCGCCGATTTTTCCAGCGTAAGCACCGTCTTCACATCCATTTCAACCAGCTCAAAAGAGCGGTTTGCCACCCGCGTATATGGATCAATACACATCTCGCGCTGCCGCTGCAGCTCTTCACCCATTCCGGACGGAACCATCATTTTGTGGCGGATTTCAACCACTGTACGGAACGCATTTCGCTCCACGCAGGAAACCTCCGCCTTTCTGCCCTTCGTAGAAATCACCTGTTTGCCCGTATCCTGAATATAAATATACTCATTGCCCATATCCCCGGTGTCTTCATAGCAACCCAGGTTCTCATACGTTCTGCCCGTCTTCTTGTCCAGAAGGCTGTAAGAACCATCCTCGTTCACAACAACCTTCATTGCATCATTTTCAAGCACATTCGCGTCACCGGAAACTACGTCCACGTTTTGTAGCTGTTCTGCGGTTTCCAGATAATACGTACGGTATCCAAGAGCCGGAACCTCTGCCTCAAACGTCACCCGTACCTTCTTCGCCATATATGGCTGACGGAACCGGTCATCCGGCAGATCGTATCCGAACGCAATCCCCGCATCCGCAATCTTCGCCGGAACTTCATTTCCGTCCGCATCGCGCAGCACCATTGCCGGAAGCTCCACCTGTTCTGCTGCCTCATAACCATCCCACACAAACAGATTGTAATCCCGGAACACGTGAATTTCTTTCTCCACCACCTGTGTTTTCGCCACTCCCGATGTATTCCATACCACAAACGGGATTTTCTCGCCGTCCCCCGGAAGTGCCGCCGTGTTTACCTTATTCGTCAGATACTCCACGCTCTCCTCGTAAATTGCATCCGCAACCTGTCTGCTCTTTGCAAAACGAGTCTTCATTTCTTCGTTGACCTCGTCCACACTGCAGCCGCAGATGCTGTCATGCGGATGATTCTGCATCAGCTTCTTCCAGCTGTAGGTCATCTGGTCCTCCGGATATGTTTTCCCAAACACCTGTGCCATTGCAGCCGCAGGCTCTGCTTTTCGCTCCAGTGCCGTCTCTCCCGCGCGGTTATCCTGTTTTAATCCGATCCAGGAAGACGCTGTATTTGCCAGCGTCCATCTTCCGTCGGTTTCCTGGCTTGTCAGCTCACCCTTAACCGTAGAGAAGTTCTCAGAGATTTCCTTCTCCATTGCTTCTACATATTTTTTGAAATCAGAATGAATAAACTCGATGTCCGGGTACAGCTTTCTTGCCACGCGGATTGCTTCCGTAATGTTCTTCTGCAGCGGCTGATGATCGCATCCGTTCATCAGCAGAAGCTGATGCGTTGCAGCAAATTTTCTCGCATCTGCCAGCTTTTTATCCCAGTAAACCTTCGCTTCCGCCTCGTCTACCGGAATTTCAACGCCGTTGTTATACCAGTTTGCAAACAGGATGCCCGGCAGCTTCGTTCCATCCGGGGATTCCCACATCATCTCAGAATATGTAGACTCATACTGTCCGCCGGTAACTTCGTTGTTCGGTCCGATCGGTTTGACACCCCGCCCGAAGACAACTGCCTCCATGCCTGCCTGCTTTAATACCTGCGGCATCTGACCTGCGTTTCCAAACGCATCCGGGAAATAACCAACGTTTCCGACTGCACCGTACTGTTCTGCTTCCTGCATGCCGACCTGAAGATTGCGGACACATGCCTCTCCGCTCGTCAGGAACTCATCCTGCAGAATATACCACGGACCGGTCTGGATTTTGCCCTCGCGGATGCATTTTTCCACCTGCGCACGCTTCTCCGGACGGATTTCCAGATAATCATCGATTGCGATGACCTGTCCGTCGAGGAAAAAGCCTCCAAACTCCGGGTCGTTTTCCGCCTTATCCAAAATATTGTCCACCAGCTCAATCAGTTTCATGCGGTGTGTTTCAAAAGACTGATACCACTCTCTGTCCCAGTGGGAATGGGAAATAATATGTACGGTTGTTTTCATCATGATCTGTTTCCTTTCGTTTCTTTAAAAATCTTTGGTTTCTTGCTGTCCTTCTGCCGATACGGCATTTTGTCGAGTATTCTGGTATCAAACGGGGCAAAACACCTTTTGACACCAATTTGTTTGATATATCATATTATAGAAATCAGATGATATTCTGTCAAGCATTTTACATTCGTTTTCTATATGATATATCATTTTATCGTTTTTCATCGTGCCACGTCTGCTGTAGCAGTAAATCGTGTCCGAAAAGGCCGCAGCTCTTATTTGACTTGTTTTTTTACATTCGCTATAATAGCAAATGAAACACGCAGACGGAATCAACGTTTTTATACCTTTTTTATCTCAGAGGAATTTTATGGATTCACAGACCAGAAAAACAAAACCAAAATATGAAATCATCAAAGAAGCCCTGCTTGCACGCATTCACGCCGGAGACTTTTCGTTTGACGAATCCTTCTGTACCGAAAAAATGCTGTCGGAGCAACACCACGTCAGCCGAATTACCGCCAAGCGTGCTATCGAGGATCTGGAACAGCAGGGGATTCTGTACCGGAAGCGAGGTGTCGGAAGCTTTGTTTCTCGAAGCCTTTCACCGGTCAGCAAAACAACCGATGCGCCGAAAATGATTTCTCTTCTTCTTCCGTTCGCCACCACACAGGGAAATATTTCAGAGGCAATCGGAAGCTTAAGCGCTGTACTGGCTGAATGTGGCTATTTTCTAAGCATTCACGTCACCGGCTCTTCCTCACCGAAGGAACGCACAACACTGGAACTGCTCCGGTCGCAAAACATCGCCGGGCTTGTCTATTATCCGAAGCGCGACAACATTCACCTGGAAAGGCTGAACGATTTCATGTTCTCCGGCTGCCCGGTTGTCATCGTTGACAAGCAGACGGACTGCCCGTATCTGAATAATGTTGTCTGCGACAACTATGACGGCGGACGACAGACGGCACGCCATCTGCTCGGACAGGGGCACCGAAACATCGCATTTTTCACTGCGGCTCCACTCTCTGAGACTTCATCGGTACGCGACCGGTTTGCCGGATTTCTGCATGAAATGAAAGCCGCCGGAATCGCACCGGACCCGAAGCAGCTCGTCACCTGCTGCGAGGAGCTTTCCGATGATGCTGCACTTTCCACGGAACTTACTCCATTTCAGCAGAAGCTTCTTGCCATGCACCGCGATGGCATCACCGCCATCATTGCCGAAAACGACCGGATCGCCGAGCTGATTTTCCTCGCCTGCCGCACGATCGGTCTTCGCATCCCGGAGGATCTCTGCCTCTGCGGCTTCGACGATACAAATGTCAGCCGAAGTCTCGGCATAACCTCCATCCATCAGGATTTTGCCGGAATCGGACGCGAAGTCGGACGGATCCTGCTTGCCGCCCTCAAAAATCCCGCCGCCGAAACGGAAAAAATCATTCTTCCGGTGACGATCGTCCCGCGCGCATCGTCGCAGAAAAATCTGTCTCCCATTTCCGGGCATGATTGAAAAATCTTTTTTATCATGCTTGAAAACCGCAATAGCCTCACGGGCTTCCGACCTGTGAGGCTATTGTCTATTTTGTTTTGTATTCCCATTTGACACATACTCTTTTTCCGTAATGTGCCATTATTTTCCCTGCCATCTCTGCCTGTGTAAGACCCTCCTGTTTCCGAAGCAAGGTCAGATACTCACCCTTCCACCCCTG
>CAKPXD010000116.1 GCA_934201655.1 uncultured Streptococcus sp.
GCCTAAGTCTCCTCGATGTAGCCCTAATATGTCTTCCAACAATTCCGGATCTCCCTTAGTCACTTTAATCAATGTTTCGCCAGCTTCTTTAGGCATAACAAAGGCAACATGATCTTTTGGATTACCAATTGCTCCATTATTGTATCCACCTTCTTCGGGTGTGAATTTCTGAAATTTAATAGCTCCATTCTCAAATTGTTGTCTGTGTGCTTCTATGTATTCTGAACTATAAACCTTTTCGATGTTTGGACGATCATTTTTCGGTATTGATAATACACTTTTAGCTGTGTTACCAGGGCGATATTCCACCTTAGGTGCATTCTTAGAAATATTAAAAATTAATTCCCTTTCCGCAGGAGATAATTTATTAAAGACTTTCTCTATATATCTTTCTCGAGTTGAAAAGTCTTTAAACCCTGAACTCTCCCTTGCAAGTTTACTTTCTTCAAGATTCTTCAGGATTTGTTCTTTGTTATACTTCGGCGCTTCGACATCGTGGACATCTTTCACCTCTGGTACATCCAATTCAACCTTCGGTTTAACTGTTCCTACATGATCAACAGCCTCGCCCTTTATAGTAGATAAATCTTTCGGTTTTGTCAACACATCAATATCTGGTTTCTTGGATTTTGGAACCATAGTTGTTGTTCCAGCCACTGCTTCAACTGGTTTGATTTTTGGCACTTTTACATCAACTTTAGGTTTTACTGGCACCTCCAGATCCACCGTTTTAGCTGGCTTGAGTTTTGGTATTTTCACATCCGTATGAGTATTGGGAACTGTAGCTGTATCAGATATATTTATTTCCTTAACGATTTTTGAAGTATCGATTTTAGGTCTAGAAATTTTAGTCATAGCTAACTGAAAGATCCCCAAATTATCGAGAAGGTCAATTGTTGCAGTCGCAACATCTGTTGTACCTTTCACCCATCCATAATTCTTAGCCACAAATATTTCGTCTTTGGTTGCTTTTTCCCCTGTTGATGGATTTTTCCCTGTTTTTAAAATATATTGATTACGTTTATTCATATAATCTGGATCACGCCAATCAATAGGTTGCTTTTTCATCAGTTCGTTAAAACGATAATATTCATAATCCTTTTTCGCTTTATCTGCATCTGATCCAATAATATAATCGAACTCAATAGATGTACGACCAGTCATAAATTCAATATGTTCTGAACTAAGCTCCGCTAATGTTTTTGAATCAATCTTCTTTTTATCCGATGCTCGAAGATTTGCAAACATTTTCTTTTTATCTGTTCTTTCTTGTAAAGTGTCCTCTCCACTAGACTTTTTAAGGTTATAAACTCTATAAATATATGCCGCTTCTTGTAGAGTAACACCTCCTTTTGTATATACATACTGGCCAGTATTAAGATAGCGTTCGTAGTCTTTCACAGCATATCCATAGCTTTCTTCTAAATTTGCAAGGCTTGACTGACTAATTTTATTTTCAAACTTTCGATTTTTCAAAGATTTAGATACTGATTTCGGTACTGAAACATCTGGATAATCTTTATAATAATTTATTAAAAAGTCAAGCTCTCCTGCATTTAATTCTTTGCCCTTATTTGCTTTTTCAATAATCTTCTTATAATTTTCCTGTCTCTCTACTGTACTCAATATAACCTTATTTATTTCTAAATCAGGATATTTAGCTGCAAATTCTTTGGCAAACTTTCTTTCGTCACTAGTTAATTGTTTTCCTTCAATAACTTTATCTACAACTACTCTATAACGCATCTCCTCAGCTTTTAAAGATCGCACTTCTTTGGTATATTGTAGAATTTCCTGATCTACCACTCCTGGATACTCACTGTTATACCGTTCAATTGCTGTAAGATCCGATTCTGTTAGCTCCTCTCCGTTATATAATTTCTGAAGAGCCTTATCATAGGATTCTTGTAGGTTAACTGCACGAGCTTCCCATTTTGTTGCAACAGTGGTAGCCCAATCCGTACTTGTTGTACATTCAAAAGTTCTAGCACCAAAAGAGACACCTAGGGTATGTTCTGCAGAAGCGATTGTTGCCGCAGCATCATTTGCTGCGGTGCAGGCTGAAGCAGAAGCAGTATCAAAGGCTCTTAAGTGCTCTAATTTCTCAGTAGCCACCCTAATTTGTTCATCCAGTTCAGATGCTTGTTTACGTAATGATTCTAATGAAGCTTTCTGTGAATCAGTGAGTTTATCTCTTCGTTCAAAACTTGCAATAGAAGAACTAACTTGCATACTCCCTCTAGTTGCGTTATTAATTTCAGTTTGGAGCTCCTCCTCATCCAAACTCTCTGAACCACATAGCGCTGTATAGGTGTCAGCAAGGTAGTCTGCAGCGTCTGCAACAGCTTCAGAATATAAGATACAAGCTTGATAATAGGAAACCATAATTCCTGACGCATAAGTACGCGCAGCATCATAACCATCTCCTTGTAGTTCATATGAGCCACTAAATGTACTGAAAGCATTGATCAGTTGCTTGTAGCCTGCTACACGCGCTTGAGAAGCGCTTGAAGTTGTAGAAGACATCGTCTGAAGGGCACCGTAGTTTACTTTAACCATCTATCTCTTCCTTTCTCAATGCTTTGCCGAACTATACAGTTCTTCGCTTCCTGTCCCTGTATGACTATTGATATATCCTGCAATCGAAGCGTCTGTCGTCTGGAACTCTGCATGAATTCCATGGAGTACTTGGATAAAGTCGATCGCCCGCTCCTTTGCTTGCTCACCGGCATTTTTATCACCATCAATATTGGCTGACATTCCTTTCTGGCCTTGATAAACATTGCCATCATCTTTTGTCCCAGTAGCAGAGCTCACTGAGTTTGAAGCAGACACAATACTATCCGCATAGGAATGAACTGTATCATTTGATTGAATTGCCATAGAAAATTACTATCCTTTCGTTGAAGGGGGATGTTCGGTAAGGAAGTCGTCGAATACTAATATTTTAAATAAAGTCTTTATTGACCTAATTATTATTCGTTATTGCCAATAATAAATTGCTGACGCGAACCTCTACTTATCGCACATCCTGTTTCATTGTCTACTATTGAAAAGTCGTCAGATTTAAAAAATAAATCTTCATCAAACAAGCCAAATACGAAACTCGGTCTTTCTTTAGAGCTTTCACCTCATGTATGACAAAGTCACATGAATGGTTACAGAAAACTCTATAAAGCTAGGACCATTTTGTAATTCGTTCTATTTTGTTTGAAGTTAACTTTTCCTTTTGCTCGGATTGAACTCAGATCTTTAATGTAATCTCACTCATCCAATACCAAAATATTTTTAAATGTTATTTTCTTTCTTCATTTAGTTAAGTAAAAAACAAATACCACTAAAAAATATTACCTTACTATCATACCTGAAATTACTTTGAAAATCAAATTAATTACTAGTTAGAGAGAGTTAAGAGGATGAAAAAAGAGAGAACCGCGGTTCTCTCTAAAATCTATTTTGCTTCGCTTCTTTTTCAGTCAGCTCATTTAAGAGTTGAGAGCGTTTCTTTTGAACTATTTCAAGCTGACGCTCTGTCTCACGATACTGCTGTTTAAGTTGCAATTCCTGCTCGTCTAAATCTAAAAAGAGTTTTCGAGTTGTCTCATCCATCTGTTCTAGTAGTTGGATATAAAAGGAGCGGTGAGAAGGTGTTACCCCCATCAAGAGTAAATCATTGAGCTGATAGAGAGCATCTCCTTGAGAATACTCAAGATCTTCACGCAACAGACGAAGCGCTTTTTGCTCATCTTGATTGTCCTCCAACTGAAGATCCAACCTCATCTGATCCTTGTAAAGTACGTCCAACTCCTCTTGTTGTCTATTTTGTTTTTCCATTGATAGGAGAACCTCCAATAGCCGAAATCACTAAAAAACTCATCCATTTTTTGACAATACTTTTTGTATCCTGATTTTTCAGTGGGATAAAACATCTCACTTGATGTAATTACCTTCGAAAATAACTACTCTTTCATAAAATGGGTTGTGCTATGCAGGAAAATCGTTGAATTGTGAATTATATAAATCAAGTCTTTTCTGACTTATATGTTGTTTTTCTAGCATTTCAGTATCACTTTTATCATTAGCAAATTGCTGCAACATTCCTCCATCTATCACATGTCCCATCTCATTATCAACTCTTGAAAATTCATCAGCGACAGCATTTAAATACTCATCAAATGATTGAATGATAGGTACTAAATCTTTAGCTAATGTTTTTACTTCATTTGTTGCTGAAGAGAAATTTTTGGTAGCAGACGATTCTATCAAAGATTCACTCTTATCTTCTAAACGACCACTCAAATCATCAAAACTAGTTTGAATACTTCTTATGTGCTCTGGTAATATTCGTTTTCTTCCCATTATTCATCCTCCGGCCTTGTTTGATAATACTCTAAAAACTCTTCTTCGCTTTGAACGATATGTTCTTTTCCATCTTTTGAACTAGTTGCAGGAATAGTTAGGTTCTTAAAGATATTGGTATCTTTGGGAACAACCAATTTCAAAAAAGAGATTTT
>CAKPXD010000117.1 GCA_934201655.1 uncultured Streptococcus sp.
AATATAGACTGTATACATTACTAAAAGTTGCTGAAACCCTTTATTACAAAAGGATTTCATAGTGTTACAAAACTATTAAAACCATTAGTGGATTCTAAAAAAATTTGACATTTAAATTAAATGTCGGTAAAATAATTAAGACATTCAAATTAATTGACTCTTGAAATATTCTATTTTCGAATCAATATTATGTGTCAAATTTTATTATGTTTAAAGGAAACCATAATGGAAAAACTTAAAGTGATGGTTGTTTTTGGAACGCGTCCAGAAGCCATCAAAATGGCCCCTTTAGTGTTGGAATTACAAAAGCATAGTGATTGTATCGAAACGATTACAGTTGTAACAGCTCAACACCGTCAAATGCTAGATCAGGTTCTTGAAACCTTCCGTATTCAACCAAACTATGATTTAGATATTATGGGGAAAAATCAGTCACTTTTAGATATTACTGCTAAAATTCTCCAGAAGTTCGATCCTATTGTTAAGAAAGAACTTCCAGATATGATTTTGGTACACGGTGATACTACAACAACTTTTGTAGCAAGTCTGGTAGCTTTCTATAATCAAGTTCGCATCGGGCATGTTGAAGCCGGGTTGAGAACCTTTGATAAATATTCTCCATTTCCAGAAGAGATGAACCGTCAGATGACAGATAATCTAGCGGATCTCTATTTTGCTCCAACGACTGATAGTAAGGAGAATCTTCTTAAGGAAAACCATCCTGAATCTTCTATTATCATCACTGGGAACACCGCTATTGATGCTTTAAAATTGACTGTTCAATCAGATTACTATCATGAAGTCCTAGATCGATTGGATCCTTTAAAGAAATTAGTTTTGGTGACAATGCACCGTCGTGAAAATCAAGGTCAACCTATGCGTGATGTCTTTACTGCCTTGCACGAAATGGTAGATGTTCATTCAGAATTAGAAGTTGTCTATCCTGTTCACCTTAGCCCTGCAGTCCAAGAAGCTGCTAAGGATATTCTTTCTGGTCATGAACGAATTCATTTAATTGAACCATTAGATGTATTAGATTTTCACAATTTGGCATCAAGAAGTTATTTTATCATGACGGATTCTGGAGGTGTTCAGGAAGAAGCTCCTTCTTTAGGGAAACCAGTTCTTGTCCTTCGTGATACAACTGAACGTCCAGAAGGAGTAAGAGCAGGAACTCTAAAATTAGTTGGAACAGATCCAAATCGTGTGAAAGAGGCAATGACAGCACTCTTAACTGATGAAAAACTCTATAAAGATATGTCTCAAGCTCCGAATCCTTATGGTGACGGAAAAGCTTCTGAACGGATTGTACAAGCCATTCAACATTATTATGGTTTGACGGAAGCTGTATCTGAATTTAGAGAAGGAGATGAAGCATAATGAAAAGCTGGATTAAATTTAGGAACTGGTCTATTGCTTTAATTGGATTTGAGTTATTTCTCCTAGTGTTTTGTTGGCATTATGCTAGACAACTCTTACTTGAACAAATCTTATTTTTCTTCTTAGCCTTGTTTGCAGCCTTGGTATTATCAGATTTGTTGCTGACTTGGACAATATTGTTAAGCTTTGGTCTAGGCATTATCTTTTTAGTGCTGGGCATTGTCTATATCCCAAGTCTTCAGGTTTTTATTTTCCTTTTTAGTTTTCCTGTTTTAATTGGAATTTTAATCAAGATTCGTTATTATCTCTTTAAGATGGTTTCTCAGGTGCAAGATCAAGAAGAAGAGGCTGCTCTAGAATATGAATCTATGCTTTCTTCTAAAAGCGAGGAAATACAGACTCTCTTAATTCATTGGTCCCATGAGGACTTATTCTTCCAGATTAAACCTAAAGAGTATAATCGTATGCTAAGTCGGATTCAAGATGTCATTTCACAGAGTCTGATGTACAATGATAAACTCTTTTATATTTCAGAGGGGAATTTCCTTGTTATTTCTGATAGCAATCAACATTCCTTGAAGGAAATCTATTTCAATGATTTGAAGGAAAAACTAGAAGAGTTAGTTTTTCATGGTGAAGACGGAAATCAAGGAATTCAATTTCAAACGGGTTACTTGATAGTTGACTCTGAAAACAGAGAGAAAAATAAACATTACTCTGATTTAACTAGTCATTTAAAACGTCAGCTAGAGACGGATGTCATTGTAGAATATTAGGAGGAGAAAATGAATCTGACAGATACATTTTGGGGAGTTGCTTTTGGAGTAAGTCTCGTGTTTGGCATTTGTTTTGTCATATTATTTATTGCGTACAAGGTTTTATACCATCGTGTAAATAAAAATTTTAAGGCGGTGGATCATGATTAGTCAAATATTGATGATTTTTACTTTGATTTCTATCTGGATTTCTCTTGCCTGGGGATTGGTTATTCTTTTTTCAGCTGTTCACTTTTGGTTTAAACATAGTGATTTTCGTGTTGATACAACACCATTACCATACTACCCTAAGGTGACGATTGTCGTTCCTGCCCATAATGAAGATGTGGTTATTGCACAGACGGCTAAAGCCATCCTTGATTTGAATTATCCTCACGATCGTGTGGAATTACTCTTGTTTGCAGATAATTGTTCAGACAACACTTATCAAGAGTGTTTAGCTGTTAAGGCTATGCCAGAATACGCTGGAAGAGATCTAACCATTATCAATCGCAGTGGTACTGGAGGTAAAGCTGGAGTTCTTAATGATGCTTTGGAGATGGCTACAGGAGACTATATCTGCGTTTATGATGCTGATGCTATGCCTGAGAAAAATGCTCTCTATTTCCTTGTCAAGGAAGTCATGAAGGATCCAGAACGTCATGTGGCATCTTTTGGTAGAAATAAGACGCGTAATGCGAATCAAAACTTCTTAACGCGTTGTATCAATCAAGAAATCGTCGTTACTCAGCGTGTGCACCATGTGGGTATGTGGCATCTCTTTAAAATTGGACGTATACCTGGGACCAACTTCCTTATTCAAACTGAGTTTGTAAAAAGTATTGGTGGTTGGAAAAACGGTGCCTTAACAGAAGATACCGACATTTCCTTTAAAATCATGCAGAGTGGAAAATTGATTGCCCTTGCTTATAATTCAGAGGCCTTCCAACAAGAGCCAGAGACTTTAAAGAGTTATTACATGCAACGGAAACGTTGGGCTAAGGGGAACTATGAAGTAGTCCTATCAAACTTTAAGCACCTATTTGGTAAAGGAAACTGGCGTGTTAAATTAGAAGTATTTAACTATTCTTGTATCTTCTTTTGGTTTAACTTTGCCATCGTTCTTTCTGATTTGATTTTCTTTGCTAATATAATCGCAATGCTTGTTCGTATATTTGTCCCGGACTTTGATATTCCATTTGCCTTTGATGCAAACAATATTTACATCACTCAATTAATGCTCTTCAACTGGATTTTCATGATTGGGCTTTATTTGATGCAGATTATGATTGCATTAGCGAGCCAATTTGGGCAAGCAACAAGCAGGCAGGTTTGGTTGGCCTTGTTAGCTTATTTCACTTATGCTCAACTATTTATCATAGTATCTATTGATTCCATTACTTCAATTGTGATGGACAAGATTCTTCGTAGAAAAGAAACGAAGTGGGTTAAAACCAAACGCTTTGCAGGTTAGGGGGAACTATGAAACTGAATAAATTAAAATATGTATGGTTTGTTCTCATCCTTTCAATCTTTTGCCTAACCTTGTTCTTGGCAAGAGGAAGGAGCAAAATCGAAATGCGTAATCGTATCTACCATCAATGGAGTCAGCAATTCCTCGTTTCAAATGGGGATCAAACTTATGTTCGTACGACTAGTAGTGGTGATGAGACAACTGTTTTATCAGAAGCTCAGAGTTACGGTATGCTC
Organism: uncultured Streptococcus sp.; assembly: GCA_934201655.1. Lineage (GTDB taxonomy): Bacteria > Bacillota > Bacilli > Lactobacillales > Streptococcaceae > Streptococcus. The sequence continues at coordinate 3,846 of CAKPXD010000117.1, forward strand.
TTGACAGTTTATGCAGCTCAAAAAGGACAAGCCAATCAAGAGAATTTTGATAGCCTGTATCGTTACTATAAAAACCATCGACTAGAGGGGACTCAGTTGATGTCTTGGAAGCAGGTTATCAAGAATGGACAAGAAACTGTTGAAAAGCATAATGCAACAGATGGCGATCTCTATATTGCTTATTCTTTGATCGAAGCTGCTAAGCAGTGGCCAGATAAGGCTCAGGAATATGAAGGTCAAGCCAAAAGTATCTTGATTGATATTCTTCGATTCAATTATAACGAGGATACTGGTGTTCTAAAGGTAGGAAATTGGGCAAAAAAAAATACAGACTTTTACTATTTGATGAGAACATCTGATACACTACCTCATTATTTCCAAGTATTTTATAATCTAACTGGAGATAAACAATGGCTCGATATTAAGGATAAAATGCTTGGGCAATTGGAGCAAATTAGTTCTCAATCTGAGACAGGTCTCTTGCCAGACTTTATCTGGGTAGAGAAGTCAGGTGCGCGTGTTGCTGATGCTAATACCATTGAAGCTCAATACGACGGAGCTTATTCTTATAATGCTTGTCGCTTGCCTTACCACTTGGCACAGAGTCGGGACGAAAGAAGTCAGAAAATCGTTCAAAAGATGATGGCTTTCTTTAT
>CAKPXD010000118.1 GCA_934201655.1 uncultured Streptococcus sp.
GTGTCTTAACCCCTTGACCAACGGACCCTGAGCTTTTTCAACTCTTTCTATTATACCTACTTTTAGATTCTTGTCAAGATATTGGGTTTATTTTTTTATCTTTTTGGAGAAAAATCTCTTAGCACATGCTTTAGTTCTTTCAACATTGCTTTTCTTCCTTTGAATCGCTCATCAGCTAACAATCGTTCAAATAACTCCAATTTTTCTTTTCCTAATCCTGCTCGATATTCTTTAAGCACTTCTTGTAATGCGTAAGACTCATCTATCAACAACCCCCTTTCGCCTAATCGATGGCTAATCTCGCTCACTTCTTCATAAGCTTGTCGATCCAATCTTCTTTTGTAACTTTCTTGTTTCCTGACTGCATCCAAAATTCGATTTCGAAACTTTGTTTTGAAGTAGGTATAAAATTCCTTATTTTTATTTTCCTTAAAATCAGGGTGATTTTCTAATAATTCATGTAGGCAAATCATTCCCTCTTGATCCCAATCTTCTTTTTCCCATAAATGAAGGTAGTATTCTTTTCTACACTTATGTACAATAGGTTTTACTTCCTGGTAATTCATGTCTAACATAGTTGTTCTCCTTTTCTGCCATTAGTATAGCAGAGGTAGAGAAAAATTATGACATTTCTTCTATCTTGTTACTTATATTACCTGATTTTATTTTTTTGAATATTTGATATTTCATTGGGAAGTGTTTTGGGGCTTTTTAGGATATAAAAAAGACAAGAGTTATACTCCTGTCTTTTAAAAATTATTGGAACAAATCTACAATTGTATCCCAGATGGTTTTTGCCTTTTCTTTAATTTTTGCATCTGAAATAGCTTTTTCTGCTTCATCAATAAGGTTTTGGGCTCGACTTTGAATGTCACTTATAGAGTCATTCGACTGCCCTCCAGTATTATCAGTAGACTGATTCGTAACATTTTCAGGAGCAATCCCATTTATTTTATAGGCGTTTTCAACTGTAAATGTACTTCCTGGTGTATAAGGAAGAATTGTTTCTGCCATACTTCTAAAAATATGAGCGGCGCCATTTGATGTCGAACCTGCTAGATAATGATTTTCATCGGTTGTCGGGAAACCAAGCCAGTGACTAATGACTACATCTGGCGTATAGCCGATAACCCACTGGTCACTCGTATACACCGGGTTGAAGGCTGCTTCTGTTGTACCTGTTTTCCCGGCCATAACATAACCATCTGGTGATGAACTTATCCCTGTACCGTTTGTGAATGTCCCTAGCATCATGCTAGTCATTTTATCCGCTACGGATTTATCTATCACTCGTTTTTGAGAATTCTTGTGAGTAGCAATGACTTGACCACTTGCATTTTCAATACGTGTAATGAAATGTGCTTCAGGCATCAAACCTTCGTTCGCAAATGCTGCATAAGCTTGCGCCATTTGCAGTGGACTAGTTTCCACACCACCGCCCAGTGCAACACCCAACACACGATCTACATTGGTTAGGTTAAGCCCAAATCTTTCGCCTGATTCAAAAGCCTTGTCAATACCAAGTTCCTTAACTGTGGCTACTGCAGGAAGGTTTAGGGACTCAGCTAAAGCTTGGTACATTGGAACTTCAGGAGATGTTTTGATTCCTGCGTAGTTATCGACCTTGTAATCACCATACTCCATTGTATGATTATCCAACTCTTTATTTAGAGCCCAACCTGCTTCGACCGCTGGGGTATAGACAACTAAGGGCTTAATAGTTGAACCCGGACTTCTTTTTGATTGAGTTGCATAGTTGAAATTTCGGAAGCCTGCTTTATCATCTCCTGCTACACGACCAACAACTCCGCGAACTCCTCCTGTTTTTGGTTCTAGAGCGACACTACCCGACTCAGCGTGAGTTCCATCTTCTGCGGTTGGAAAGAGATCTGTATTTTCATAAATGACCTGCATATTAGCCTGGTAATTCTGATCTAATTCCGTATATATTCGATAGCCATTGTTCACAATTTCTTCTTCAGTTAGATTATACTTTTCAATTGCTTCATTAACAACAGCATCAAAATAGGATGGATATCGGTAGTCTGACACTTTACCTTCATAAGCATCCTGCAGTTGAGAGGCCATATCAATACCCGAAGCTTCCGCTTCTTTGTCCTTATCAATATAACCAGCAGCGACCATGTTTTGTAGGACGGTGTCTCTACGGTTAGTAGAATCTTCAATAGAATTCAAAGGGTTATACAATTCTGGCCCTTTGAGCATTCCGGCTAAAGTTGCAGCTTCATCAAGCGTCAGTTGAGAAGCTGAAACCCCAAAGTATTTTTTACTTGCATCTTCAACACCCCAAACCCCATTTCCGAAGTAGGCATTGTTCAAGTACATAGCCAGAATTTCTTTCTTGCTATACTTTTTAGTTAGCTCTAAAGCTAGAAAGAATTCTTTTGCCTTTCTCTGAACAGTTTGGTCTTGAGAAAGATAGGCATTCTTCGCCAACTGCTGAGTAATTGTAGAACCACCACCTGAACGTCCAGCCGTCACTATCGCTAGGAAAAAACGAGCATAGTTAATACCATCGTTCTTATAGAAACTTCTATCCTCGGTAGCAATGACGGCATTTTGTAAATCTTCACTGATGTCCGAAAGTTCGACATAGGTGCCTTTTTGACCTGACAAGGCGCCTGCTTCTTTTTCCTCTCTGTCAAAAATCAGAGTGCGAGTTTTTAAAGCGTTTTGTAAGTCGGTAACATTTGTCGATTTTGCTAGAGCAAACAAATAGACCCCAACAAACAAGCTGGCACTAAGCCCAAGAATCAAAAAGATTTTTGTCAGATGATAGCGACGCCAAAATTTTCGAACAGGGCCAATTGCCCCCGCTTTCTTTCGTCCTGCTCTTGAACGCCGTAAATTGCTCGACACACTTTCTTCTTGTTCAATTCCATTCATTTCTGTTTTTTCAATTTCAGATTCTTCTTTTTTAAATAAAGAAAGAAATTTTTCAAATAAGGTATCTAATTTCATGCGTATATTTTATCATCTTCCCCATAGGAAGACAAGAATTTTGCTAGTTCCCCTGTCCAAATAAATTGATTTTTGTTACAATATCAGTATGAAATTTACCTTTACGATCCCCAACTCTCTACCCGAAATGACTGTCAAATATTTTCTAGAAGAACAGCTGTTAATACCTCGAAAAATAAGGCACTTTTTGAGAATCAAGAAACACATCCTCATTAATCAAGAAGAAGTCCACTGGCATCAAATGGTCAAGTCTGGGGATGAATGTCAATTGATTTTCGATGAGGAAGATTATCCTACAAAAGAAATTGCTTTGGGCAACCCCAAACTTGTAAATGAAATCTATCAAGACCAACATTTAATTATCGTAAATAAACCCGAGGGCATGAAAACACATGGGAATCAGCCCGATGAGATTGCTCTTCTTAATCATGTCAGCGCCTATGTTGGTCAAACTTGCTATGTTGTCCATAGACTAGATATGGAAACAAGTGGTCTCGTACTGTTTGCGAAGAATCCATTCATTCTTCCTATTCTTAATCGCTTATTAGAAAAGAAAGAGATTTCGCGAGAATACTGGGCTCTGGTTGATGGAAGATTAGAGGCTAAGAACTTGATCTTCCGAGATAAAATCGGTCGCAATCGTCACGATCGTAGAAAAAGAATTGTGGATCAAAAAAATGGTCAATACGCCGAAACTCATGTAACTCGGTTAAAACAATTTCAAAACAAAACCAGTCTCGTTCGGTGTAGATTAAAAACAGGACGTACTCATCAGATTCGAGTCCACCTATCTCACCACGGACATCCAATCCTCGGGGACCCTCTCTACAACCCACACTCAAAAAACAAGAGACTGATGCTTCACGCATTTAAACTATCCTTTATCCACCCTCTGACTTTAAATAAATTAAGCTTTACCGCACTCTCAGATACATTTGAAAGAGAATTAAAACAAAATGGATGATTTTATTATCCATTTTTATAGATACAAAAAGCAAGACCGATTGGTCTTGCTTTTTCGACTCAGAAATTATTTAGCAATTTTTGCGAAGTATTCAAGAGTACGTACAAGTTGTGCAGTGTAAGACATTTCGTTGTCGTACCATGATACAACTTTAACCAATTGTTTACCATCAACGTCAAGAACTTTAGTTTGAGTTGCGTCAAACAATGAACCGTATGACATACCTACGATATCTGAAGATACGATTGGATCTTCTGTGTAACCGTATGATTCGTTTGAAGCTGCTTTCATAGCTGCGTTCACTTCATCAACAGTAACGTTCTTTTCAAGAACAGCTACCAATTCAGTAACTGATCCAGTTGGAGTTGGAACGCGTTGTGCAGATCCGTCAAGTTTACCATTCAATTCTGGGATTACAAGACCGATAGCTTTAGCAGCACCAGTTGAGTTAGGAACGATGTTTGCAGCACCAGCGCGAGCACGACGAAGGTCACCACCACGGTGTGGTCCGTCAAGGATCATTTGGTCACCAGTGTAAGCGTGGATAGTAGTCA
>CAKPXD010000119.1 GCA_934201655.1 uncultured Streptococcus sp.
CAACGTACCATTTGCGTTCTACTTGGCCTGGTTTAGCCATGAATGTAGTTTTGTTCATGATTTCTCCTATATGAATATCGTTTTTGTTTACAGGGCGGATGTTCCGGTCCGCGGGGTATTTGAAAGGTTCCGGGGCCTTACAAATGGGGTAAACAATACCGCCTACTATTGTATCAAAATTCTCAGATAAAAGTCAAGCGGTTGGGAAAATATTTTTTATTTTTGCCAGATTTTCAATCTTCTTTCTGCCTTCTCCTGAGTGATGACTTGAAAACCTTTAGAGAAGAGGAAAATAGCACAAGTCAAAAATAGAGTGACAATGATATAATTAACCACAAGACCATGATCTCCCACCAATGGTGGTTTTGTCATAAAACCGTAATCTCCACCCGTCAATAAATTGACTATAAAAATCAAACCATTGAGTAAAGAGGTCAGTATAAGAATACCTTTGAAATCCAAGAGACGAGCATCGTAGTTATTTAAAAGATAAATCAAGGAATTTCCAAGAAGGGCTAGATGTCCGAAAATAAAGGACAAAATAACGATGTGTGGGAAAGAGTAAGCGTCTGGGATTGGATAAACAAAGGCTGCAATCGTCCCGAAGGTTCCAAGCAAAGCAAAATACTGTTTGGTTTTTGAAACACCTGGAAGCAAGAGAACTACAAACATGGCTAATCGGCAATGATAAAAAGGCAAGCTTTCTGACAGCGGGAACTGGTTAATCCAATACCAGCTGTAAAGCGCGATTAACTGAATTGCCTGTATAATCTGGAAAAATCGTTGACAAACCTTATTTTCACGATAGCGATAAGCAAGATAAATTGTCAAAAACAGTAAGGCAAATGTACTTGCGTACCAAGTAAATCCAAATTGGGGTGGCTCCGTCGCCTGGGTAGTAAGTAAAGCATCCCAAATATTCATATAACTTTCCTCATTTTCATATAAGCAGGCCTCCTACTCATCTCTATAGAGCCTAGCTTACATTTATTTCTAATATTTTTGTGTCCCAAAGAAGCTAGTGGCCTTAAGATAAAGCAAAGCTTCTAATCGATATATTGTTCCCGCTCACCCTTATAGACCTGCCATAGAATCTCCATTTGTTCCTTGGTTATTCTTTTTTCAGATAAGGGAGGGAGAGCCGAAATGTCAAAAAATCCTAATTCAGCAACTTCTTGATTTTCCTGAAAGCGTCCATCTAATAACTGACAGTCAAAGACGAACTTTACATACTGCTTGTTCTGAAGTTGAAAGCGGTTGGTATCAAAAATTGCCAATAAAGAACCTACCTCTACAGAAAAGCCTGTTTCTTCCTGAACTTCTTTTTGGATATTTTCCTTAGGCGAATAGCCTACTTCACCAAAGCCACCAGGTAATGCCCAAGTATCTTCTCCTTGTCCCCTAACCAAACAAATCTTCTGGTCTTGAACAATCCAAGCCCGCACATCCATCAAGGGAGTTGCATAGCTACCTGTTGGTTTTAAAATTGCAGTCAATTCCTCTTGATTGAGCTCTGTTTGATCCTGCAAAACACTCCATAAAATCTGACGTAAATCCTCATAACGTTCACGATCAAATGGATCCTTTGTATAGGTCAACCCAGTATCGGTAATCGCTAACATTCTCTGCATAGCTTTGGCGAAATCAGTTGTGCTCATTTTCTAGACTTTCTACTAGCTTGGCTAGATTCATAGAGTTGGAACCTTTAAGTAGAATTTGGTCATTTGCACCAAGACTTTCCTTGACCTGCTTAACCATGGCTTCAAATTGGTCTTCCTCAGCTGTTTTCTTGAAGTAGTAAACATGGCCGATGGGGAACATTTGACTGGCTAATTGAGCCAATTCAGCAATGTCTTCACCGTAGAAAATAACGGTATCAAGGGCATCGGGTGTAATGCTCAAAATCATTTGATTGTGGAGTTGAACAGACTGGTCTCCAAGTTCTTTCATGTCCGCCAGAACTGCAATTTTCTTGCCACCTTCATTAGCTGGGATAGCAGAGAAAGTTTCTAAAATCAACTTCATAGCAGTTGGATTGGCATTGTAAACATCTGATAAGATATCCGCACCATTGGCAGCTTTTTTCCACTCGGTACGATTGCGGGTCAATTCTAGATCCTGGAAGGCTTGAGCAATCTGCTCCTCAGTCACTCCTTCTTGCAGGGCAACATAAGAAGCAATCATAGCATTAGTCGCATTGTACTTACCTGTTACTGGTAAATCAAGGGATTTCTCCAAGAAATTAGCCTTAAAACTCAAGCTATCCTTGCGCTCAATTAAGTCTGTAATTTCGAGTTCTGCACCCGGACCAAAACGAACTACTTTTTGGTCAGCAGGTAGATAATCCTCTACAATTGGATCAGCTGGCGCCAAGAGCAAGCTATCTTTCTCCATACCATCAGCAATCTGTAATTTACCTTTGGCAATCTCAGAACGATCCTTGAAGAAGGCCAAATGAGCCTCTCCGACCAGAGTCACAATAGCTATCTTTGGACGAGCTAATTCAGACAAGAGATGAATATCTCCCAAGTGATCCTGCCCCATCTCCAAGACCAATTTCTCAGTGTCATCCGGCATATGAAGAACTGTATAAGGTAGTCCAATCTCGTTATTGTAATTTCCTTGAGTTTTATACGTTTTAAAAGTCGTAGCAAGTAAATGCGCCAGCATGTCCTTAGTCGTTGTCTTACCATTCGAACCTGTAACAGCAAAGACATCTACTCCTGTCTTTTGAAGGTAATAGGCTGCAAGAGCTTGAAAGGCTGTCAAAACATCCTCTACTAAAATGTAAGGATGATCTGCTACTTCCTTCTCTGACAGGGTTACAGCAGCGCAGTTTTCAAAAGCCGTCTCGATAAAGTCATGACCATCACGCGCCCCCTTGAGTGGCACAAATAGATCACCAGGTCCAATCAAACGACTATCAAACTCTGCCTTGACTAGTGGACTGTCCGCATAGCTGGTCACATCATTTTTTGCACCGACAACACGCGCAGCTTCGTGAATCGTAAGTTTCATGTTTACTCCTTTAAAAAGGGGCAGGGAGTCTTGCCCCGCCCTTATAGCTATCTTTACAATAGGTGCGCTTCACGCTTGTTAAAGCTTTCTTTAGCAAGATCAACCAAACGCTCGATTAGTTCTGAATAGCTAATCCCCATATTGTCCCAGAGCAATGGATACATAGACCACTGGGTGAAACCTGGCATGGTGTTGAGCTCATTTAGGAAAACTTCTCCCTTATCTGTATAGAAGAAATCACAACGTGAGAGACCTAGCCCGCCAATAGCACGGAAGGCAGCTTCTGCATTTTTACGCATGACTGCTACTACATCATCACTAATCTTAGCTGGAATATCCATCGTAATCTTGTTATCGATGTATTTTGCTTCGTAGTCATAGAAGGCTACATCCTTGACAACTTCACCAGGTAAAGTGCTCTTGACATCATAGTTTCCTAAAAGCCCTACTTCGATTTCACGCGCATTGACTCCCTGCTCTACCAAGACACGGCTATCATATTTAAAGGCGAGTTCGAGAGCTTGATGGAGTTCCTCTTTATTTTCAGACTTAGAAATACCAACACTAGAACCCATATTAGATGGTTTAGTAAAGACTGGATAGGTTAATTTTTCTTCAACTTCTGCGACCTTAGAAGCTAAGTCATCCCCTTCAACAATGGCTACGTAAGGGACTTGGGCAATCCCAGCAGATTCCAAGACACGCTTAGTCGTGATTTTGTCCATAGCAAGGCTTGAAGACAAGATGTTGCAACCGACATAAGGCATTTTCAAGACTTCTAGGAAACCTTGAACGGAACCGTCTTCTCCCATAGGTCCATGAAGAACTGGAAAAACAACTGCACCTTCTTCGTAGATGGCACTTGGAGCAATTTTCTTGTCCCAATCAATCGTTTCATTGGTCATGAGACGTTCATCTTGGCCAGGAGTTTGGGTAAATTCTTGGGTTTTGATAAAATCACCAGACTGGCTGATAAAGAAAGTTTTGACTTTAAAACGGTCATAGTTAACCGCACGCATGACACTCTCAGCTGACAATACAGACACTTCACGCTCTGCACTGCGTCCACCATATAATAGAATAATTGTTTGTTTCATATGATTGTCCTATTTCTACTAGAATACTCGCTTTTTAGTATATCACATTTGTTTATTTTTTTAAACTTGAATAGCACAAAAGAGACTGGATTAAAAATAAATCCAGTCTCTTGATTTCTTATATATCGTATCTACTAGCTAATTGCCTATTCTATATCCTTACAGACTAAAGTTCGGTACGATTTTCAATGGCTCTTAGGAGCGTTACTTCGTCCGCATATTCGATATCTGCTCCTACTGCTAGACCTCTTGCTAGACGAGTAACCTTAATCCCTGCAGGTTTAAGTAGTCGAGAGATATACATGGAGGTCGCTTCACCATCAGCAGTCGCATTGGTGGCCACGATGACCTCTGAAACTTCGCTATCCATGAGACGAGTCATGAG
>CAKPXD010000120.1 GCA_934201655.1 uncultured Streptococcus sp.
ACTTGACACACGATGAGTCACTTGATTTGCAAGAAGCTTATGTTAAAGCTTTGCTTCAAGGTGTTTTGGACCGTGCTCCTCAAGCATTGGAAACATTGGAACGTGATACTGAGCTCTTGAAACGCTATATTGCTGAGCCATTTAAACGGATCACTTATGATGAAGCGATTGATCTCTTGCAAGAGCATGAAAACGATGAAGACGCTGACTACGAACATTTGGAACATGGAGATGACTTCGGTTCACCACACGAAACGTGGATTTCAAACCACTTTGGTGTACCAACCTTTGTCATTAACTACCCAGCAGACATCAAGGCCTTCTACATGAAACCAGTTCCTGGGAACCCAGATCGCGTGCTTTGTGCAGACTTGCTCGCACCAGAAGGCTATGGAGAAATCATCGGTGGTTCAATGCGTGAGGAAGACTACGATGCGCTTGTAGCTAAGATGGAATCACTAGGTATGGATCGTACAGAGTATGAATTCTACCTTGACCTCCGTAAATACGGTACAGTCCCACACGGTGGATTTGGTATCGGTATCGAGCGTATGGTAACCTTCGCAGCTGGTACTAAACACATCCGTGAAGCTATTCCATTCCCACGTATGTTGCACCGTATCAAACCTTAATAGCCATAGAAACGCCGTCTGGCGTTTTTATACTCTTCGAAAATCAAATTCAAACTACGTCAGCTTCACCTTGCCGTACTCAAGTACAGCCTGCGGCTAGCTTCCTAGTTTGCTCTTTGATTTTCATTGAGTATTACTTTAAATGAAAGAGGTGGGAAAAATGTAGGCAACTCTAAGTAAGTCTTTTAGAAAAACTCATATTATATATTGAAAGAGAGAAAACGATGTTTAAAAGAACTTACAAACGCAATATTCCACTCCTGGCAGGTCTGGAATTCACTTCTTATTTTGGAATCACCAGTTTTTGGATTTTATTTTTCATTCAAAATGGTCTTTCCTTGCTTCAAATCGGTCTCTTAGAAAGTATCTTTCATGGGACAAGTCTCTTGTGTGAGATCCCTTCTGGTATGTTGGCTGATCGATTTAGCTACAAGACCAATCTCTATTTGGCTCGTTTGGCCAGTATTGTATCCTCTATCTTGATTTTGTTTGGTCAGGGGAATTTTTGGATTTATGTTCTTGTCATGATGGTCAGTGCTTGGTCTTACAATTTTGACTCGGGAACTAGCACCGCTTTCTTATATGATTCAGCAGTTGAAGCTGGTCAAAAGGAACGTTATCTTCAGATTTCTAGCTTTTTGTCTGGTGTGGCAGAAGTCACCCGAACCCTAGGTACAGTTGTGGCAGGCTTCTTTATTCACGGAGCATTGGCTTGGACCTATCTAATTGCTATTGGATTATCATTTCTTTCTATCATTTTGATTTATTTTATGAAAGAATCAATGGCCAAGAGAGAGAAAAATGAAGTCTTAACCTTTAAAATGATTGTCCAGCAAGTTCGTAAAGAATGGCAGGAAAAACCAGTACTCTTTTACTGGATGCTGACTTATCAGCTAGTAGGGACACTCATGTGCATGTTTTACTTTTATTATCAGCAGAAAATAAGTGACTTAGCAGGATGGCAGGTTTCACTGGTTATGCTTATTGGTAGTGGGTTAAATCTTATAGCGGTTTATGTAGCTAGTCAAATCGGTAAAAAATGGAATAGCAATCGAGTTTTTCCGACTCTTGTTGCACTAACGGGCTTGGCCTTGTTGTTGGTGTTTTCAGGAACCCCCTTTGCTTTTCTTCTTGTATATCTTTTAACTGATACACTTTATGCAGTTTATCAGCCTATCTATTTCAATGACTTACAAGGTTATTTACCTTCCAGTGTAAGAGCAACTATGCTTAGTATCAATTCCATGCTCTTTAGTCTTTCTATGATTGTCATTTTCCCATTGACAGGTTGGTTGATTGATCGTTGGGGTCTTGTAGCTGTCTTTTTAGTTCTAGGTTTTATCTTACTTTTAAGTTATCCTATATTAATAATCGGTCTGACAAGGATGGGCAAGCTATTAAATCAGGACTTAAAAACTGAATAAAGCACGAAACCCTATTTGCTCAAAGTAGTATCCTGTGGTACAATAACAAGAAGAAAAGGAGAAGAGCATGATTGATGTAGAAGAAATTCTAAGCAAGATGAATCCCAATCAAAAGATCAACTATGACCGTGTCATGCAAAAGATGGTCCAAGTTTGGGAAAAAAATGAAGAAAGACCAACTATTCTCATGCACGTTTGTTGTGCTCCCTGCAGTACCTACACTTTAGAGTACTTGACTAAGTATGCCGATGTGACCATTTATTTTGCTAATTCCAATATCCATCCCAAGGCAGAATATCATAAGCGTGCTTATGTGACCCAAAAGTTTGTCAGTGATTTTAATGAGCGAACTGGCAATAACGTCCAATACCTAGAAGCACCATACGAACCCAATGAATACCGTAAACTGGTTCGAGGTTTGGAAGAAGAACCTGAAGGTGGCGATCGTTGCAAGGTCTGTTTTGACTATCGTTTGGATAAGACAGCGCAGGTGGCTATGGACTTGGGATTTGACTACTTTGGCTCAGCCCTAACGATCAGTCCTCACAAAAATTCACAAACCATCAATAGTATCGGGATCGATGTGCAGAAAATCTATACCACCCATTATCTTCCGAGTGACTTTAAGAAAAATCAAGGTTACAAACGTTCTGTAGAGATGTGTGAAGAGTACGATATCTATCGTCAATGTTACTGTGGTTGTGTCTATGCTGCTCAAGCCCAGAATATCGACTTGGTGCAGGTCAAGAAGGATGCAACAGCCTTTATGGTAGATAAGGATATCGAGAAAGATTATTCCCATATCAAGTTCACCGTTACAAAATTAGACATTTAAACAAAAACCTGCCTTAAGGCAGGTTTTTTGGTTTTAAAAAAACTAGGGCAGACACCCTAGTTTGACAACTTTACCGATTCTTTAGTTCTACGTAGCGTTTGTACCAAATGTTGACATAGGCTTCTGAGAAGGGGCCTCGTTCGTTGTTGATCCAATCAACAAGAATCTTAACATGCTCTTTCAAAATATAGTCTAAATCATCAGGATAATTCATCTTGCGCTTGTGGCGCTCATACTCTTCGACGTCCAAGAGGCGTTTTTCGCCATCTGTAAAAACTTTAACATCTAAATCATAGTCGATGTATTTTAAAGCTTCTTCGTCTAGATAGTATGGGCTAGCCATGTTGCAGTAGTAGGAAATCCCATTATCACGAATCATGGCAATGATATTAAACCAATATTTTTTGTGAAAGTAAACAATAGCCGGCTCTCGAGTCACCCAACGACGACCGTCACTTTCGGTAACAAGTGTGTGGTCGTTGACGCCGATAATAGCGTTCTCTGTTGTTTTTAGTACCATGGTGTCTCGCCAAGTACGGTGGAGACTCCCATCATGCTTATAACTTTGAATTGTAATAAAGTCGCCTTCTTTTGGAAGTTTCATAACTAACCAACTTTCTACAATTTATAAGTTTATCGTTTACTATTGTATCACATTTTTGTTTAAAGTTCTTAGTTTTTTCATGAAAAAATTAAAGATATTCTCTAAGGGCGCTGGCTATATCCGAAAAATCATAACCTTTTCTAGCTAAAACTTGGGTCAAACGTTGTTTCAGTTCGTAACCTTCATACTTTCGTGAATATTTCCGACACTGCTTGTCTAACTCTTTAAAAATAAGTTCCTGAACAGTTTCCTCTTCTACCTGGCTATCCAGCTGATCAAAGGCTGCTTTGGCCTCCGAGTAGGAAAAACCTTTGTTGGTAAGATTTTGGATTATCTTGTTTTGTAAGGCACGGGTAGGGAGTTTACCATCATATTTTTTCAGTAGTTTTTCGGCTGTACGCTCTGCGACTTCCATCATGTTAAATTCTTGTAAGACGTCTTGGATAAGGGTCTTAGCAACTCCTTTTTGAGAAATCTTTTGTATCAGCATGTAGCTTCCCTTGTCGCCAGATAGCTGATTGGAATTGATGATCGCATAGGCATACTGACGGTCATTGATCCAGTTGTCTTCCTTGAGAGCTTGGATGACTTGGGGTATGATTTTCTCATCAATCTCATGTTTAACAAGATAATCTCGGACTTCTTTTTCAGTACGGGCCTTGAAGGATAAGTGGTAGAGCGCCAAATTTTTTCCGTAGGAAAATTGTGCAAAGGTCTGAATATCTGTAAACTCTTCAGGACTAATTTCCTTATCCTTGGTCAACATAAAGCGAACAATGGTATCCTCCGTAATATAGCAGGTTTGGTCACTATCAAGTTCGAGCAGATAGAGTCGTTTTTTCTTTTCAAGTTTTGTGATTTTCATGGTTTTCCTTTTATCCAAACGCTTCAAAGGCAGCAACGAGTCGAAGTTTATTTATATCG
>CAKPXD010000121.1 GCA_934201655.1 uncultured Streptococcus sp.
CGATGAACCTTGGTGCTGACGGGGTTATCTCTGTTGCTTCTCATACCAATGGTGATGAAATGTATGAAATGTTCACTGCGATTGAAGAGAGTGATATGAAGAAAGCGGCAGCTATTCAACGTAAGTTTATTCCCAAGGTTAATGCTCTCTTCTCATACCCAAGTCCTGCACCTGTTAAGGCAGTCCTCAACTATATGGGATTTGAAGCTGGTCCAACGCGCCTACCATTGGTTCCTACGCCTGAAGAAGATGCTAAACGCATTATCAAAGTTGTTATTGACGGAGACTATGAAGCAACTAAAGCGACTGTCACTGGAGTTCTTCGACCTGATTACTAACATAACAAAGATAAATAGAAACTTCCTAACAAGTAAAATTGTTGGGAGTTTTTTTCTTTTTTTACGAATAGATAAATAGAGAGAGAAAAAGGAGTCGATCATGAAAATTAAGATTGATAATTTCGAGATTTATAAGTTAAAGCAAGCAGGTTTAAGTAATCAGCAGGTTCTGAAAGTACTTCAATATGGAGAAATTTATGATCAGGAATTGAGTTTAGAGACAATTGCTGAAGCCTCAGAGTGTCGTAATCCAGTCGTTTTTATGGAGCGATATCATAAACTGACTTTTGAAAGTATGGAACGTTTAAAGAAAGATTTTGAAAAGTTCCCATCATTTTCGATTCTGGATGATGTTTATCCCATTTCGCTTAGTGAAATTTATGATGCACCTGTATTGCTCTTTTATAAAGGAGATTTAAATCTCTTAAAATTACCAAAGATAGCAGTTGTAGGGAGTCGCTCTTGTAGTCAAATAGGAACCAAATCAGTCCGTAAAATCATTGAAGAATTGGAAAATGAATTAGTTGTAGTGAGTGGGCTTGCTAGAGGAATAGATACAGCAGCCCATATGTCTGTTCTACAAACTGGGGGCAAAACGATTGGCATTATTGGGACTGGTTTAGATGTCTATTATCCGCGCTCCAATAAACGTCTTCAAGAATATATTGGAGACAATCATTTGCTTCTAAGCGAGTACGGTCCAGGAGAAGAACCATTAAAATATCACTTTCCTGCCAGAAATCGAATTATTGCAGGATTGTGTCGAGGAGTCATCGTTGCAGAAGCTAAAATGAGATCTGGTAGCTTAATCACTTGTGAGCGTGCCATGGAGGAAGGTAGAGATGTCTTTGCGATTCCAGGTTCTATTTTAGATGGACGCTCAGACGGCTGTCATCATTTAATCCAAGAAGGAGCCAAGTTAGCAACATGTGGGCAGGATATACTAGCAGAATTTGAATTTTAATGAATGAAATGATTTCATTTAGCAAACTTTTCTTCTATTATATGGGTGTTATGTCTTGACAGGTTTTTAAAAATGGTTTACACTTTATAAAGTTTAATTACTTTGAGAAGGTGTGATACTGTGGTAACGGCAACCAAAAAGAAAAAATCAACAAGTAAAAAAAATCTTGTAATCGTGGAGTCGCCTGCTAAGGCGAAAACGATTGAGAAATATCTAGGACATAATTATAAGGTTTTAGCCAGCGTAGGACATATACGTGATTTGAAAAAATCAAGTATGTCAGTTGACGTGGAAAATAATTACGAACCGCAATATATCAATATTCGTGGGAAAGGTCCTCTCATCAATGATTTGAAAAAAGAAGCTAAGAAAGCCGATAAAGTCTTTCTTGCAAGTGACCCGGACCGGGAAGGGGAGGCTATTTCATGGCATTTAGCGCATATTTTAGGTCTAGAAGAGAATGATACCAACCGTGTTGTTTTCAACGAGATTACCAAAGATGCAGTAAAAAATGCCTTTAAAGAACCTCGTAAAATCAATATGGATTTGGTCGATGCCCAACAAGCCCGTCGTGTTTTGGACCGTTTAGTGGGGTATTCAATTTCACCAATTCTTTGGAAAAAGGTTAAAAAAGGCTTATCAGCAGGACGTGTTCAGTCTGTTGCTCTTAAGCTAATCATTGATCGTGAAAATGAGATCAATGCCTTCCAACCAGAAGAATATTGGACCATTGATGGTGTCTTTAAAAAAGGTACCAAGCAATTCCAAGCTTCTTTTTATGGAATGAATGGCAAGAAGATGAAGTTGACTACCAATGATGAAGTCAAAAAAGTTTTATCTCATCTTAGCAGTAAAGACTTTACTGTTGATCAAGTAGATAAAAAGGAAAGAAAGCGCAATGCTCCTCTTCCATATACAACGTCTTCTATGCAGATGGATGCTGCTAACAAGATTAACTTCCGTACTCGAAAGACTATGATGGTTGCTCAGCAACTCTATGAAGGAATCAATATCGGTACAGGTGTCCAAGGTTTGATTACCTATATGCGTACGGATTCTACTCGTATTAGTCCAGTGGCGCAAAACGAAGCTGCTAGCTACATCAATGAACGTTTTGGTAGCAAGTATTCTAAACATGGTAGCAAGGTCAAAAATGCATCTGGCGCTCAAGACGCCCACGAAGCTATTCGTCCTTCAAGTGTCTTTAATACACCTGAGAAAATTGCTAAGTATTTGGATAAAGACCAGCTAAAACTTTATACCCTTATCTGGAACCGCTTTGTAGCGAGTCAAATGACTGGTGCTATCTTTGATACCATGGCTGTTAAGCTTTCGCAAAATGGTGTTCAATTTACAGCCAATGGTAGTCAGGTTAAGTTTGATGGTTATTTAGCTATTTATAACGATTCTGATAAGAATAAGATGCTGCCAGATATGGAAGTAGGAGATGTGGTCAAACAGGTCAATAGCAAACCTGAACAACATTTCACACAACCGCCTGCACGATATTCAGAAGCAACACTGATTAAAACTTTGGAAGAAAACGGAGTTGGACGTCCATCTACCTATGCTCCAACCATTGAAACAATCCAAAAACGTTACTATGTAAGACTAGCATCTAAACGCTTTGAACCGACTGATTTAGGACAAGTCGTTAACAAGCTGATTGTCGAATACTTCCCTGACATTGTAAATGTAAAATTTACCGCTGAAATGGAAGGGAAACTGGATGATGTCGAAGTCGGAAAAGAACAATGGCAACGAGTCATCGATGAATTTTATAAACCATTCTCTAAAGAGGTCGCAAAAGCTGAAGAGGAGATGGAAAAAATTCAAATCAAGGATGAGCCAGCTGGATTTGACTGTGAAGTTTGTGGTAGTCCTATGGTGATTAAGATTGGACGCTTCGGTAAGTTTTACGCATGTAGCAATTTCCCTGATTGCCGACATACACAAGCCATTGTCAAAGAAGTTGGTGTTACATGTCCAAATTGTCATCAAGGGCAAATCATCGAACGCAAAACCAAACGTAATCGCATTTTCTATGGATGCAATCGTTATCCAGAATGTGAGTTTACCTCTTGGGATAAACCGGTTGGACGTGATTGTCCTAAATGTGGCCACTTCCTCATGGAGAAGAAAATCCGTGGTGGTGGGAAACAAATTGTATGTAGCAATGGTGACTACGAAGAAGAAAAGATTAAATAAAAATAATTAGGGCTGAAATGATAATTTCAGCTCTTTTTAATTTAAACTTGACAGATTTTGTCTTTTTATGCTTAACTAGAAGAAGATTATTCTTACTTAGGAGCAGACATGCGTATTATTTATCTTAGCATTGGATTCATTTCTTTAGCTTTAGCAATCGTTGGAGTTGCTTTGCCACTATTACCAACAACCCCCTTTCTCTTGTTGTCAATAGCTTGTTTTTCAAAATCTTCTAAACGTTTTGAAGATTGGCTCTATCATACCAAGCTTTATCAGACCTATGTTGCGGACTTTAGAGAAACCAAGTCCATTGCGCGTGAACGCAAGAAAAAAATCATTGTTTCGATTTATATCTTAATGGGAATTTCGATTTATTTTGCTCCGCTTTTACCAGTAAAAATTGCTTTAGGATGTTTAACAATATTTATAACCTATTATCTCTTCAAGGTAATACCAGATAAAGAATAGCTAAAAAAGTAATGATTTTCCTTGATAAAAAGTAGGGGTTACTTAAAACAATATGATATAATAATATCAAATAAATCGTCAAGGAGTATCAAATGATTTACGAATTTTGTGCTGAAAATGTAACCTTGCTTGAAAAGGCTATGCAGGCTGGAGCTCGCCGTATTGAGCTCTGTGACAATCTTGCTGTTGGTGGAACGACACCGAGTTATGGAGTAACTAAGGCAGCTGTTGAACTGGCATCTGACTACGATACGACTATTATGACTATGATTCGTCCACGTGGTGGTGACTTTGTTTACAATGACCTCGAGATTTCTATTATGCTTGAGGACATTCGTGTAACTGCTCAGGCAGGTAGTCAAGGGGTTGTCTTTGGTGCATTGACAGCGGATAAGAAGCTAGATAAATT
>CAKPXD010000122.1 GCA_934201655.1 uncultured Streptococcus sp.
GTCAAGTTCCGCTATCTCCTGAAACTGGAGAAATCGTAGGAGAAACGATTCAAGAACAGACAGAACAAGTCTTGAAAAACATTGGAGCTATTTTAGCAGAAGCAGGAACAGATTTTGACCACGTTGTTAAAACAACTTGCTTCTTGAGTGATATGAACGACTTTATACCTTTTAACGAGGTATACCAAACAGCCTTTAACAAGGAATTTCCAGCTCGTTCAGCTGTGGAAGTAGCTCGTCTTCCTCGCGATGTAAAAGTCGAAATTGAAGTCATCGCAGAGATTGGATAAGCTAGTAGAAGTTTGGTTCTTCCAAACTTCTTTTGATATAAGGAGACTATGATGACAATGAAACAACTTCACCTGGTGATTGTGACAGGGATGAGTGGTGCAGGGAAAACGGTAGCCATTCAGTCCTTTGAAGATTTAGGATATTTTACCATTGATAATATGCCGCCTGCTCTCTTGCCAAAGTTTTTGCAGTTGGTCGAGACCAAGGATGATGACCACAAGTTAGCCCTAGTGGTTGATATGCGTAGTCGTTCTTTCTTTTCAGAGATTCAGGCTGTCTTGGATGAATTGGAAAACCAAGATGATTTGGACTTTAAAATCCTCTTTTTGGATGCAGCTGATAAGGAATTAGTGGCACGCTATAAGGAAACAAGAAGAAGTCACCCACTAGCAGCAGATGGTCGTATTTTGGACGGAATCAAGCTAGAACGCGAACTCTTAGCCCCATTAAAAAATATGAGTCAAAATGTGGTTGACACAACAGAGTTAACTCCTCGTGAACTTCGCAAGACTATTGCAGAGCAATTTTCGGACCAAGAACAAACGCAGTCTTTCCGTATCGAGGTCATGTCATTTGGGTTTAAATACGGCATTCCAATTGATGCAGATTTGGTATTTGATGTTCGTTTCTTGCCAAACCCTTACTATCTGCCAGAACTTCGTAATCAGACAGGTGAAGATCAGGCAGTTTATGACTATGTCATGAACCATGAGGAATCTGAAGATTTCTACCGTCATTTGTTAGCCTTGGTTGAACCAATCCTACCAGGCTACAAAAAAGAAGGCAAATCAGTCTTAACTATTGCGATTGGTTGTACTGGTGGCCAACACCGAAGTGTTGCTTTTGCCAAACGTTTAGCAACTGACCTATCAAAAAGTTGGCCTGTAAATGAAAGTCATCGTGATAAAGACCGAAGAAAGGAAACGGTAAACCGTTCATGAGAAAACCAAAAATTACGGTGATTGGTGGGGGAACTGGTATTCCTGTTATTCTGAAAAGTTTACGGGAAAAAGATGTTGAGATTGCTGCTATTGTAACAGTAGCAGATGATGGAGGCTCTTCAGGAGAATTGCGTAAGAATATTCAACAGTTGACACCTCCAGGGGATTTACGTAATGTCCTTGTGGCAATGTCAGATATGCCAAAATTCTATGAAAAGGTCTTTCAATACCGTTTTTCAGAGGATGCAGGTGCTTTTGCTGGTCATCCATTAGGAAACATTATCATAGCTGGATTATCTGAAATGCAGGGTTCGACCTATAATGCCATGCAATTGCTGAGTAAATTCTTCCATACTACAGGGAAGATTTTCCCATCAAGTGACCATCCTTTGACACTCCATGCTGTCTTTAAAGATGGTTCAGAAGTTGCTGGGGAAAGTCACATTGCAGATCATTCAGGTATGATTGACCATGTCTATGTGACAAACACTCTAGACGATGAGAAACCGCAGGCTAGCCGTCGTGTTGTCAATACCATTCTTGAGAGTGATATGATTGTTTTGGGACCGGGATCGCTCTTTACATCCATCTTACCAAATATTGTTATTGAAGAAATTGGACAGGCTCTTCTAGAGACTAAGGCAGAGGTTGCCTATGTCTGCAATATTATGACTCAACGTGGAGAAACGGAGCATTTCTCAGATAGTGATCACGTAGAAGTCTTGCATCGTCATTTGGGCCGTCCATTTATCGATACCGTCCTTGTTAATATCGAAAAGGTTCCGAGGGACTATATGGATACCAATCGTTTTGATGAATATTTGGTGCAGGTTGAGCATGATTTTGAAGGTTTGCGTAAGCAAGTCCCACGTGTTATTTCATCCAACTTTCTACGCTTGGAAAATGGGGGAGCCTTTCACGATGGTGATTTAATCGTAGATGAACTCATGCGTATCATACAGGTGAGAAAATGAGTTTTACAGTAGCAGTAAAAGAAGAAATTTTAAGTCAGCATCACCTGAGTCGCCATGAATTGTCAGCTATTATCAAGATGTCGGGTAGTATTGGTTTATCGAGCTCTGGTTTGACCTTGTCCGTCATTACAGAAAATGCTAAATTGGCTCGTCATCTCTATGAATCTTTCTTGCACTTTTATGGTATCAAGTCTGAGATTCGTCACCACCAGAGAAGTAATCTACGGAAAAATCGTGTCTATACTGTTTTTACAGATGAGCGAGTCCAGGAACTTTTAGCAGATTTGCGTTTGGCCGATTCTTTCTTTGGCCTAGAAACAGGAATTGATCCAGAGATTTTAGGAGATGAGGAAGCTGGACGTGCCTATCTCTGTGGAGCCTTTTTGGCAAATGGGAGTATTCGGGATCCTGAGTCAGGCAAGTATCAGTTAGAAATAAGTTCTGTTTATCTGGACCACGCCCAAGGGATTGCTTCGCTCTTGCAGCAGTTCTTGCTAGATGCAAAGGTTATCGAACGAAAAAAGGGGGCAGTGACCTATCTTCAGCGAGCGGAAGATATTATGGATTTCCTGATTTTAGTGGGAGCCATGGAGGCGAGAGATACTTTTGAAGGCGTCAAGATTCTTCGAGAAACTCGGAATGATCTCAATCGTGCTAATAATGCAGAGACAGCAAATATCGCTCGGACAGTTTCTGCGAGCATGAAAACTATCAACAATATCAGTAAAATAAAAGATAGAATTGGCTTGGATAATCTTCCAGCAGATTTGCAGGAAGTAGCGCATTTGCGTATCCAACATCCGGACTACTCTATCCAGCAATTGGCAGACAGTTTGACAAATCCACTCACCAAAAGTGGTGTCAATCATCGACTGAGAAAGATTAATAAAATCGCAGAGGAACTATAGATAGGTACAATAGAAAATGACTAATCTTTATAATAAGTTGAATGAGCGTATATATGAGAATTGCAAGATGTATTATGACGAATACGCTAAGAAGATTGAACTGACTGAGAAACAATCCGGAATTATGGGCGGGTTATATCAATCATTAAATATTGTCGCAAATGAATATCTTGTCAACAACGAAAAAGACAACTCAAAATATAGAGATTTACTCAACAAAATTGAAAAGTTATTAGGAATAGCGTAAAAATACCCCCTTTTTACCATATACAATGAAATCATAAGTATAAAATGCTTGTGATTTTTTTGTTTGAAAGGAGGTTTAAAATTGCCTAGAGATGGAACAAAAAACCTAAAACCAGTTACAGAACGAAGCAAAGATGAAATAAGAGCTGTTAGCTCAAAAGGAGGAAAAGCGTCTGGCATAGCTAGAAGAAAAAAACTGATCTAAAAAAGCATTTGAAACCCTCTTATCTTTGGATGTGACAGATAGTAAAATCAAGAAACAACTTGAAGAAATAGGTATAGTGGCAACAATGAGGCGTTACTAGCCTTTGCAATCTTTCAGCAAGCTGTAAAAGGCAATCAGAAAGCAACTGAGAACATAATCAAGCTGACCAATACTAAAGATAAATACGATATACAAGAGCAGAAAGATTGCATCAAAGCGCTCAAGAACTATAAAACCACGAATCGTATGATTCGTGGTTTTTTTCTTATAGACTTGTAGAGTGTTTTGGTTGTACTTTTTGTTCTGGGTCAATGTAGTTAATAGCATTGTTGACAGCAGTAGGTGCTTCGCCAAGACCTGTCGCAATCAGGTCAATCTTACCTTCGTAGTAGCAGCAGTCGCCGATAGCGTAAATTCCAGCCTGGCTTGATTCTTGCTTACTATTGACGATAATCTTATGACGATTCAGCTCTAATCCCCAGTTTTTAAGATTACCTACTGATGATTTGAAGCCATAGTTGACAAAGAGGTGGTCCAGTTCAATAGTTTCAGTCTCATCGGATTTGACTTTTGTGATTTCAAGCTTGTCAAGAGTTTTTCCATCTCCAAGAAGTTGACTTGGCACAAATGGTGTTTTAATGCTAACAGATGATTCTTGAAGGGCTTGGACACTATGTTCAAGCGCACGGAAGTTGTATCGACGGTGAACAAGTGTAGTTGGAGCAATCTTTTCAAAAGCTAATGCCCAATCCACAGC
>CAKPXD010000123.1 GCA_934201655.1 uncultured Streptococcus sp.
GCCTCGAGAACAGATGGGATTCCAACGTCTGCGGACAGCTTCTTAACAGCATCAATCGCTGCTTTTCTGTACTCTTCCTGAGACATTTCGTCTACACCTGCAACGCCCATGGCACGTGCGATTTCACGGTATTTCTCACCGGTGCACTCCTGGTTGTATTCCATAACGATCGGAAGCATCATGGCACATGCAACACCGTGTGGGGTATCATAAACAGCACCAAGGGTGTGTGCCATGGAGTGAGCGATTCCAAGACCTACGTTCGAGAAGCCCATACCTGCGATGTACTGGCCAAGAGCCATTCCTTCGCGTCCCTCTTTGGTGTTTGCGACAGCACCGCGCAGAGATTTGGAGATGAGTTCGATGGCTTTCAGATGGAACATGTCAGTCATTTCCCATGCAGCTTTTGTGGTGTAGCCTTCGATTGCGTGAGTCAGAGCGTCCATACCGGTGGAAGCGGTCAGGCCTTTCGGCATGGAGGACATCATATCCGGGTCAACAACTGCGATGATCGGCATATCGTGCGGGTCAACGCATACGAATTTACGTTTTCTCTCTACGTCGGTGATAACGTAGTTGATGGTAACCTCTGCAGCAGTACCGGCTGTAGTCGGAACGGCGATGATCGGTACACACGGATTTTTGGTCGGTGCGGTGCCCTCAAGGCTTCTGACATCCTCAAACTCCGGGTTTGCGATGATGATACCGATGGCTTTGGAGGTATCCATAGAAGAGCCGCCGCCGATGGCGATCAGATAGTCAGCGCCGGATGCCTTGAAAGCTTCTACGCCGTGTTTTACGTTTTCGATGGTCGGGTTTGGCTTGATATCGCTGTAAAGCTCATAGTCGAGTCCGTTTGCGGTCAGAATATCGGTTACTTTGGAAGTAACGTTGAATTTAATCAGATCCGGGTCAGAGCATACGAAAGCTTTCTTGAAGCCGTGTGCCTTTGCTTCATTTGCGATCTCGGCAATAGCGCCTGCTCCGTGATAAGAGGTTGCATTTAAATTAATACGATTTGCCATGATTGAAAAACTCCCTTCTAAAATGAATGAATGGTTTTACTGAACTTGTTATTATATTAACAAATCCGGAAGGGAAAAAGAAAGTGACAGAAGAAGCGAAGTGTAACACTTTAAAAAAAATCGCCATTGTGACAAAAACAACAGAACAAAATTTGTGAAAAATAACCAGAGCGTGTCTGAAAAACCATTTCCGCAATCTGCAAGCCCCACTTTGACACGCGCTCTAAGAGAGCAGCTGCAGATTCCGGAACAGTTTTTTTAAGTCTTCCGGCATTGCCCGGACGAGAAGAGCGGCAAACTCGGAAGGTGTCAGATCCATGCCGGTAAGCACCCATTTTACGGTCATGGTGATGGAACCCTGACAGTACATTTCGAGAAGAAAATGCATTTCCGGTGAAACCGGACTGCCGCTTTTTTCGTGAATCAGATTTTCGTAGAACGCGAGAATCAGGTCAAAATCGTGCTCACGCAGAGAATTCTGCTTGTCGTAGCGGAAGGCAGCGGCGAAAAAAGCTTTTTCTTTCTGAATATAGGTAAATTTCTTTTCCAGACTGTCAAAAACGGTCGTTCCGCGACCCATATGTTCGAAGGATTTTGTCAGTAATTTATCAAAGTACCAGTTGATCAGATCGTATTTATCGAGAAAATTACGATAGAAGGTCTGGCGGGTAACACCGCAGATTTCACAGATCTGGCGCACGGTGATCTCTTCGACAGGGGTTGATTTCATGCACTCCTTCATGGATTCGGCAAGACGGTATTTTGTTTTTTCTCCTTTGGGAGCAGATACGGTGGAATGGATCATCCGGGCAGTTTCCTTTCGCTTCGAAAATTGTAACTATGCAGAGTTATGCATATATTATAACGCGAATCCGAAAAAATAAAAAGCCCTGAACATGTTCCGGAGATAAGATACAGGAACATATTCAGGACGATTTTGCTTATTTTCTTTTGTTTACGGCCTGTCCGACACAGTAGCATACAGCGGCAACAACCATACCGTTGATGGAAGCGATGCCCCAGTGTAAGAGGTTCGCAACAATGGCACCGAGAATGACACCGGCAACCGCAAACCAGTCTACGGTTTTAAGCTTCGGCTGATCGGCTTCAAAGTCCTCTTTGTTCATGAAGTAGGCGAGCACCAGAATCATGCCGACCGGCGGCAGGGTACAGTTCAGAATGTTGAGCCAGCCGCAGAAGTTGTAGTACAGCCATACGGAGGCAACCGTTCCGATGATACCGGAAAGGAGAACCATCGGTTTTTTCCTCTGATGGAAGATGTTGGCAAGACCAAGACCTGCGGTGTACAGAGCGTTGTCATTTGTAGTCCAGATATTAAGACCGAGAACGAGAACAGCCAGGTAGAACAGGTTCAGGCGGACCATAACCTCGAAAATATCGTTTCCGCCGACAAAGATGGAAGAAACGGCACCGAAGAAGAACATCAGGGAGTTTCCGATGAAGAAGGCCACAACCGTGGTGATGGCACCCGCTTTTCCGTCCTTTGCAAAACGTGCAAAGTTCGGAGTTGCGGTTCCGCCGGAAACGAAGGAGCCGATGACAAGACCGGCACCGCCGATGATAGTCAGCGATCCGCTGGATTTTGCAAACTGATCAATGATCGTTCCGTCGCCTCTCATTACGGCCATGACCATGGCAATCGTTCCGAGAATGGCAACACTTGGTACGGCGATGTAGCTGACGATGGTCAGAGATTCAATACCAAAATAGGCAGAGGCGGTCATGCAGACGCCGGCAAGAATAACAAGTCCCCACTGTGCCGCAGTGCTTCCGCCGAGCAGCTCCTTGGAAACCGGAATTGCAAACATGGCAAGACCGACACCAAACCATCCGATCTGCGTAAAGCTGGTCATGGCTGACGGCAGATAGGAACCTTTTTCGCCAAAAGCTCTCTGGGACAAAAGATCAAGTGACAGACCGGTTTTTGCACCGACGTAGCCGAGCAGACCGGTATAAATACCAAGAATGATTCCACCAAGGATCAGTGATCCCAAAAAGCCCCAGAAATCGAGGCCGTCAGCGAGCTGCTGGCCGACCCACATGCTTGCCGAGAAGAAGGTGAAGCCAAGCATGATCATAAACATGGTTACTACATTTTTCCGGGCAGAAGCCGGAACCGCGCTGTCCGCGAAGTCAACATCTTTTACTTTCTTTTCTTTTTCCATAATATCTCCTGAAAACTGTGCTTACGGTTCGCCGAAATTCAGCGAACCGTAAGAAATGGTTTTTTGTTACAGCATGTATTTGCGAAGTGCTGCGGTAAACTCTTCAATTCGTTCAGCAGCAATTTCTTTTAGGGTAGCATCGCCAAGGCTTGCAATGTAACCTTTTTCCTGGCGGTACAGCCATTTGGCCACGCGTTCATCGATTTCTTCGTAGTGATTGATGTGAATCCACTCTTCGTAGGATGCGCCAAGCGGGCAGCCGAGCTTCTCCTCGAGCAGTCTGGTAAAGTCGATCCGGTCGGCCCTCTCCAGCATTTTATTCCAGAAATCGAGAACCTCCTCGACATGCTCGTGGATTTCATAGCGTCTTGCACCGCCATCGTAGATGATGCATTTTTCAAACAGCGGATCGCGCATGGAAAGCGTTTCTCTTCGGAACTCCGGTGCAATGATACCGTCTTTCCAGTAGAAATCGACATCCGGCAGATTGATTCCGGATACGCCCTTGTCCTGATAGGTGCTGAAGATTCCTTCGTAATATACGGTGATAAAGCCTTCAAACTCCGGCCAGAACTCGCGGATTTCTTTTGTGAGACGTTCCAGGATTTTGATTCCGGTTGTGCCGCCGATCGTAAAGATGATAATGTTGCGAAGGGAAGCACCGTGCTCACGGTAGAAATCGGTTACGTAGCGCAGGCAGTGGATCAGCGTCTCACCCGTTGCGATGATATCGCCGATCAGAAGTGTACTTCCCGGAACCATCGTCAGCTTGCTGTATTTGATTTCCAGCCCTGCGATTTCTTCCTCTTTAAAGACGCGCTCACTTGACAGAAAACTGATGTCATGTACACGAATGTGCTCACGGTAGCAGCTTTCCTCCAGCGGATAATTCAAAGCGCCGCGCAGGATGGAAAGGATGTTGGCTGCGGTTACCTTTCCCTGCTCTTTAAAATAATAAAGCATCTGTGAAGTAGACGGAATCAGGCAGTGATAAACCTCATATCCGACAACCTCCGGTGTGTTCAGAAGCTTTCTTGTCTCTGCTTCGGAAACGACATAGTATTCGTTCTCATAATCGCCGCCTGCGAGGCGGTAGCAGTC
>CAKPXD010000124.1 GCA_934201655.1 uncultured Streptococcus sp.
CATGTCGACAACACACCAGTTTTCTCACTTGATTTGACAAAAGACAAGGTCACTAACCAGAAGGCTTCTGGTCGTTGCTGGATGTTTGCGGCCCTCAATACTTTCCGCCACAAACTCATCTCTCAATACAAACTTGAAAACTTTGAGTTATCACAAGCCCACACCTTCTTCTGGGACAAGTATGAAAAATCTAACTGGTTCTTGGAGCAAGTGATTGCGACTGCGGACCAAGAATTGACAAGCCGCAAGGTTAGCTTCCTACTCCAAACTCCACAACAAGATGGTGGACAGTGGGATATGGTAGTTTCTCTCTTTGAGAAATACGGTGTCGTTCCTAAGTCTGTTTATCCAGAGTCTGTTTCATCTAGCAGTAGCCGTGAGCTCAATGCCATCCTTAACAAATTGCTTCGTCAAGATGCTCAAATCTTGCGTGATTTATTGGCTTCTGGTGCTGACCAAGCAACTGTTCAAGCCAAGAAAGAAGACCTCTTGCAAGAAATCTTTAACTTCCTTGCCATGTCACTAGGTCTCCCACCACGTCAATTTGACTTTGCTTATCGCGACAAGGACAACAATTACCAAAGCGAAAAAGGCATCACTCCACAAGAGTTTTACAAGAAATATGTCGACCTTCCATTAGAAGACTACGTTTCTGTGATCAATGCTCCAACTGCTGACAAACCTTACGGGAAATCTTACACAGTTGAGATGTTGGGAAATGTTGTTGGTAGCCGTGCAGTTCGCTACATCAACGTACCGATGGAACGCTTGAAAGAATTGGCCATTGCCCAAATGCAAACAGGAGAAACTGTCTGGTTTGGTTCAGATGTCGGCCAACTCAGCAACCGTAAAGCCGGAATCCTTGCGACAGATGTCTATGATTTTGAATCAAGCATGGATATCCAACTCACTCAAGACAAGGCAGGACGTTTGGACTACAGCGAAAGCTTGATGACCCACGCTATGGTCTTGACAGGTGTTGATTTGGATGAAAATGGTAAATCAATCAAGTGGAAAGTTGAAAACTCATGGGGAGATAAAGTAGGTACAGATGGTTACTTTGTTGCCTCAGACGCTTGGATGGACGAATACACTTACCAAATCGTTGTTCGTAAAGAATTACTAACAGCAGAAGAACGAGCTGCTTATGAAGCAGAACCAATCGTCCTTGCACCATGGGATCCAATGGGTGCCTTGGCAGAATAAAGGAATACAAAAAAGAATCAGGTGATAATCCTGATTCTTTTTTTGTTTGTAAATTCTCGCCGAGATTACATGATACCGAAGAAACGAGCTGCGATACCAACTGCAAAGAGGGCAAGGATGATTGTGATTGGAGATACTTTTTTCTTAAGCAACCACATGCAAAGGAAAGTAAGGAGAAGTCCCATCAATCCTGGAATCAATGAGTTCAACTGACCTTGAAGGGTTTGTGGTTGAACGCTATCCAAGCTCATACCACTAAGTGCTTGACCAAGAATACCCTTCAATTCTCCACCTGTGACAGCACCTTCTGGGAAGTTGATGTAGGCACCTTCTGATAATTGTTTACCTGGAAGGTTGATAGTGAAGTTGATGGATACCCAACGTTGTACAAGAACGGCAAGGATGAACATACCAAGGATAGAAGCTCCTTTAGTGATGTCTTTCAAGATACCACCTGACATGTCTTTGGTGATTTCAGATCCAGCCTTGTAACCAAACTCTTGTGTGTACCATAGGAAAGACATACGGATTGCATTCCATCCAAAGAAGAAGAGAAGTGGTCCAACGATGTTACCAGTTGCAGCAAGTGAAGCACCAAGGGCACCAAGGATCGGACGAACTGTAAACCAGAAGACTGGGTCACCGATACCAGCAAGAGGTCCCATCATACCAATCTTAACACCTTGGATAGCAGCGTCATCGATTTCAGTACCGTTAGCGCGTTCTTCTTCAAGTGCAAGAGTAACCCCCATGATTGGAGCAGCTACGTATGGGTGAGTGTTGAAGAATTCAAGGTGACGCTCAAGAGCAGCTGCTTGGTCTTCTTTTTTAGTGTAAAGTTTCTTGATAGCTGGGATCAAAGAGTAAGCCCAACCCAAGTTTTGCATACGTTCGTAGTTCCAAGAACCTTGAAGGAATTGTGAACGCCACCAAACTTTTTGGCGATCTGATTTTGATAATTGAATTTTTTCAGCCATGATTGTTCCCCTTTCTAGTAGTCTTCTAGGATATCACCGATT
This sequence comes from uncultured Streptococcus sp., assembly GCA_934201655.1. Lineage (GTDB taxonomy): Bacteria > Bacillota > Bacilli > Lactobacillales > Streptococcaceae > Streptococcus. The sequence continues at coordinate 2,226 of CAKPXD010000124.1, forward strand.
GGATCGTTAGAAGTTGCAGCTCCTCCGCCACCGTTTCCACCTTGTTTAGAAAGGTTGAGGTAGATGAAGGCAAGGGCAACACCGATGACACCAAGGGCAATCAAAGTCAATTGAGAGATTGCTGCAAGAGCAAAACCGATAGCGAAGAATGGCCATACTTCACGAGTAGCCATCATGTTGATAACCAAAGCGTAACCAACGGCAACGACCATGGCACCACCGACAGCCATACCACCGTTCAACCAGTCTGGCATCAATTTAAGAGCATCTTGAACAGCAGAAGCAGGGATAGCAATAAGGAAGGCTGCAGGAATCGCAATACGTAGACCTTGAAGAACAAGGGCAAAGTAGTGAGCGCGTTCAACAGCTGCAATGTTTCCTTCTTTAGCAGCAGCGTCAGCAGTGTGAACCAAACCAACTGAGATTGTACGAACGATCATAGTCAAGAAAAGTCCAGCTACGGCAAGAGGGATTGCAGTTGCAGTTGCGACTGCGATACCTTCAGTAGTATAGTTACCACCCTTAATCATGATGATTGCAGCTGCAACAGAGGCAAGAGCAGCGTCAGGAGCTACGGCAGCTCCGATGTTAGCCCAACCAAGGGCAATCATTTGAAGTGATCCACCAAGCATAACCCCTGCTTCGAGGTTACCAGTTACAAGACCGATGAGGGTACATGCAACGATTGGTTGATGGAATTGGAATTGGTCGAGGATACCTTCAAGACCTGCGAAGAAGGCAACAACTACAACCAAGATAGCAGAAATGATTGAAATATCTGACATGGTTTTATTCCTTTTCTATTTAATGTTAATTATTGAACGTTAGCTTTGCTAATCAAGTCAAACAAATCTTTTTTCGTGTCGTTTGGTACTTTACGTACGTCAAATTCAACACCAAGGTCACGCATTTTTTCAAATGTAGCAACGTCGTCTTTGTCCATTGACAATACGTTATTGACCATTGTTTTACCAGTTGAGTGAGCCATTGATCCAACGTTAAGAGTCTTGATTGGCACACCGCCTTCGATAGCACGAAGGGCATCTTGAGGTGTTTCAAACAAGATAAGGGCGTGTGTTTCACCAAAACGAGGGTCTTTTGCAACTTCAATCAATTTTTGGATTGGCACAACGTTAGCTTTTACTCCGTTAGGAGCAGCTTGTTTAATCAATTCTTTACGAAGATCGTCGTTTGCAACGTTATCTGAAGCAACGATGATACGGTCTGCTTTTGAATCTGGTGTCCAAGCAGTTGCGACTTGTCCGTGAAGAAGACGTGTGTCAAGACGAGCAAGATTGATTTTCAATTTACCGTCTCCGATAACTGTTCCTTCTGGAATAGCAGCTTGGGCTACAGGAGCAGCTGCAGCAGGTGCAACTTCCTCAGCTGGGTTTAGCTCTTCTGGAAGAGCCTTGATGCCATCTTTGGCCTCTTTAATGATGTTCGCAGCGACCTTATCCACTCCGGCATTGGCGTCCATAAGGCGCTCAGTGTAGGCTTGGATTAACATCGGCAAGTTAAGTCCTGTGATGATGGCAAATTTACGCTCAGGATTTTCTCCCATTACGCGACTAGCTTGGTTAAATGGAGAACCACTCCAAAGGTCAGCCAAGACTAGAACCTCATCTTCTGCGTCAAATGCAGCCACAGCATTGTTGAATTTTGCGTATAAATCGTCTGGACCTTCGTTTGGCATAAAGGTTACAACTTGAACCTTTTCTTGTTCACCAAAGATCATAGATCCTGACTGATGAATACCTGCAGCAAATTCACCGTGGCTCGCAATAATGATTCCGATACTCATTATTGTCATTCCTCCTTATAAAATGTTTGACTTGTAGTTTAAGAAAACTTTAAGACTAACTAAGTATAAACCGTTTTCATAAAAAAATCAACAAATTAAACTAAATTATACAAAAATCATAGGAGTATCATTTTTTAAAAATATTGATATATCAACCTTTATTGAAGCTATCTATCGAACGATAAAAAAATTTAATATAAAAAGGTCGATGAACAGTGTCTTGGTTTACTTATTCTAACCTCGAAACTCAATAATCCACTAGTTGCTTGAAGAGTGTGGAT
>CAKPXD010000125.1 GCA_934201655.1 uncultured Streptococcus sp.
TCTTAACTTTGACTTTGCAACCCTCCGTCGCAATCGTGAAGCCTATATTGATCGTGCTCGTTCTTCTTATGATGGAAGCTTCAAGCGTAATGGAGTTGATTTGATTGAAGGACGTGCCGAGTTTGTCGATGCTCATACTGTCAGCGTTAATGGCGAATTGATCCACGCTAAGCATATTGTGATTGCGACTGGAGCTCATCCTCATATCCCTGCTGTTCCTGGTGCTGAACTAGGTGGTAGCTCAGATGATGTCTTCGCCTGGGAAGAGTTACCTGAATCGGTAGCTATTCTAGGTGCTGGTTATATTGCTGTAGAATTGGCTGGTGTACTCCATACACTTGGTGTTCAGACAGATTTATTTGTCCGCCGTGAACGTCCGCTACGTGGATTTGATAGCTATATCGTTGAGAGTCTAGTTCAGGAAATGGAAAATACAGGACTAAACCTCCACATCCATAAGGTTCCTGCTAAACTTGAAGAAACTGAACAAGGTATTACCATTCATTTCGAAGATGGCAGCACTCATACTGCCAGTCAAGTTATCTGGGCAACTGGTCGCCGTCCAAATGTTCAAGGACTTCAACTCGAAAAAGCTGGTGTTACCCTCAATGAACGCGGCTTTATCCAGGTTGATGAATACCAGAATACAGTCGTTGACGGAATCTACGCTCTTGGAGATGTCACAGGTGAAAAGGAACTAACTCCTGTTGCTATCAAGGCTGGTCGTACCCTATCCGAGAGACTTTTCAACGGTAAAACTAATGCTAAAATGGACTACACGACTATTCCAACTGTAGTTTTCTCACACCCAGCAATCGGAACAGTCGGTCTGACTGAGGAAGAAGCTATCAAAGAGTACGGCCAAGAAAACGTTAAAGTCTATACTTCAAAATTTGCATCTATGTATTCTGCAGTTACTAGTCACCGCCAAGAAGCTCGCTTCAAGCTCGTAACAGCTGGTGCAGACGAAAAGGTAGTTGGCCTTCATGGAATCGGCTACGGCGTTGACGAAATGATTCAAGGTTTTGCAGTTGCTATCAAGATGGGAGCTACAAAAGCAGACTTTGATGCTACTGTCGCTATCCACCCAACTGGCTCAGAAGAATTTGTGACCATGCGTTAAAAGAAAAGAGAGACCCCTTGGTCTCTTTTTTACTCTAAATCGGCCGTTACAAATTTGTAACCTTTTGTTTTAAAATAGGTTGACATTTATATCTCATTCAGTATAATAGTTACTATAAATTATAGAAGAGGTTAACTATTTTGAAAAAAGCACACATTTACGCTATCCCAGCTATCGGAGCTGCACTGATTGCTGTATTGGCACAAATTAGTATGCCGATTGGTCCAGTTCCTTTCACTCTGCAAAACTTTGCTATTGGACTCATCGCTACTGTTTTTAGACCAAGGGAAGCTGTTCTCTCTGTCGGACTCTATCTCTTACTTGGAGCTATTGGTCTTCCGGTATTTGCTAACGGTGGAGCTGGATTTCATGTTTTAGTTGGACCAAGCGCTGGATATCTTTGGTTCGACCTTGTCTATGCAGGGCTTGCTTCCTATCTCATTCATACCAATAGTGGTGTCCTACGTATTTTCTTTGCAAATCTCTTGGGAGATTCACTTGTTTTTGTAGGTGGTATTCTCAGTCTCCACTTCTTAGCTGGAATGCCTTTTGATAAAGCACTGGCTGTCGGTGTTATTCCCTTTATCATACCTGATCTTGCCAAAATTGTAGCCATTAGCTTCATCAGCCGACCACTACTCCAACGTCTTCGTACACAAGCTTATTTTTCAAGCAAATAAAAGAGGCCGGGAATTTCCCTAGCCTCTTTTTAATTAATCTTAGATGAACGTTTATTGATTCTTAAAAGCATCCACCATGATTTGAAATTCTTCATTTGAGAGGGTAATTCCTTTCCCCATCTTAGTGTGGTCAGGACTCCAGCTACGAATGTCAAACTTCGCTGGTGCACCATTAAAGCTGACACGATTGATTTCTTTGGTCCATCCTTTTTCATTTTCAGATAGAGTAAGCAAGTGTTCTTCAATTTCAAATGTAAATTCTGCCATGTTTTTCTCCTTTTTGTTCTCAATTGATTATTCGAAAAATCTTGTAGATTTCATAAAATTTTTATATAATGATTAAAAGAAGGGAGGCCGGAATGAAAGATTTATTAAAACAGGCTTTGCAAAAAGTCCATGATTTTGTCAATGGACATGAAGATTCCATTCCTGAAAAAAGCGATCCCCTAATTGCTAGACTTGAAGAAGCCCTAGCCCAAAAAAAGGCTGTACATATCATCTTTGCGGAAACGAGTTTTACAGGCGATATTATCAAGTATGATACTGACCGCCAACAAATTATCGTTAAAAATTTCGCCAAAAATGTTAGCCGTATTATTCGAGTGTCGGATATTCGAAGAGTAACTTTCGTTCCTTCTACTATCCAAACGGCCCAAAAAAGAAGATTTAAGAAAGAGTGAGATGCTTCTATCATCTCACTCTTTTTATCTTAGCGAATTTGTTCAAAATGAAGGTGAACAGCGATGTGGTCGCCATAACCACTTCTCTCCAAATCACGTTGCAAACGATAAGAGATATAGTGTTCTGCGATTGTAATGTAGCCAGCACCGAGTAAGCGGTGCTCAACCATTGATTGAATCATACTGATAGTCGCACGTTCTACTTTTGCTTCTTCTAAATCCAACACAACTTTTTTAGTAACTTGAGCTAGGTTTTGGCGCAAATCGTCAGTCAAAACATAGACTGTCTGAGCCGCCTTAAGGATAGCTTGGTAGATTTTATCTGGATCAAAATCAGCGACTTGTCCATCACGTTTAATTACTTGCATAGTTTTCTCCTTTAATTGTTATTTTCTTTAATTTCTGCTAACATTTTCTCTTCTTCTGCTGTCAGTTCATACTCTTCCAGCAAATCAGGTCTACGTTGGTAGGTTTTCTTGAGACTTTCATAGAGCCGCCATTGACGTATGTTTTCATGGTGTCCACTCATGAGAACATCTGGAACTAGCATTCCACGATAATCGTAAGGTCTTGTGTACTGAGGATATTCCAAGAGTCCTGATGAAAAGCTATCATCTTGGTGACTAGCTTCCTTGCCAATAACTTCTGGAATCAAGCGAACCGTCGCATCAATCATGGTCATCGCTGCTAGTTCTCCACCAGTCAAGACATAATCTCCAAGAGATATCTCATCGGTTACCAAGGTCTTAATACGCTCATCATAGCCTTCGTAGTGACCACAGATGAAGATAAGCTCTTCTTCTTGCGCCAAATCTTCCGCATAAGATTGGTCAAACTTTTTCCCAGCAGGGTCTAAGAGAATCACGCGCGGGTTCTTTTTTTCAATCGCATCAAAGGCATCAAAGATGGGCTGCGCTCGAAGGAGCATCCCTTGACCACCTCCATAAGGTTCATCATCCACATGGCGAGCCTTTTCAGCGTAGTCACGAAAATTATGATAGTGGATATCTAAGAGTCCTTTTTCACGAGCCTTGCCAACGATGGAATGTTCTAAGGGTGTGAACATTTCTGGAAAGAGAGTTAAAATATCAATCTTCATCGTCTAACCCTTCTAAGAGTTCAACATCCACACGGTTATTAGGAATATCTATATTGAGAACTACAGGTGGGATATAAGGTAAGAGTAGGTCTCGTTTGCCTTTTCGTTTGACTACCCAGACATCATTGGCGCCTGGCTGAAGGATTTCCTTGATAGTTCCAATCAAGTTATCTCCCTCATAGACTTCTAAACCGATAATCTCGTGGTAGTAAAACTCACCATCATCGAGGTCATTGAGATTCTCCTCAGCAACCTTCAGACTGTAGCCCTTATATTTTTCGATATCATTGATATGGTACATATCTTTAAACTTGATGATATCGAAGTTTTTTTGTTTACGGTGGCTTGCAATGACCACTGTTCGCACAAACTGATCTTTATCATCAAATAAGGCAAGCTCTGCCCCTTTTTTAAAGCGTTCTTCAGCAAAATCTGTCACTGACAAGACTCGCATCTCACCCTGCAAGCCCTGAGTATTGACAATTTTCCCAACGTTAAAGTAGTTCATCTGATCTCCTGTATCTGTTTCTCCCTTTATTTTATCATGTTACAGGGATTTTCTCAAGTTGGAGAAAAGGGATAACGATTTTCAATTATGAAGACTATTCTTGGATTTTCTTGCAAAAAAAGCGAGACCATGTCCCGCTTTTCTTATTTTTCGTCAATAACGATTCTTACTTTTTTATCTTCAGTTGGGACAGAGTAGACAATCGTT
>CAKPXD010000126.1 GCA_934201655.1 uncultured Streptococcus sp.
CTTCAGAGACAGCTGAACCTACAGTTGAAAAAGAAGAGGAACCATCTTCTACGGAAGCTCCAAAGCCTGCGACAGAGGAACCAGCTAAAGAAGCAGTTGCTGCACCTACAGCCGCTAAAGGTTTTGATGTAAATGAACTTGTGGGAAAAGCAAAAGATTTGTTCCAAAAGAGAAAAATTGCAGTAATCGGTGCCCTTGCAGCAGTTGCTGTGCTTATTGTTGCATTGGTTGGATTCAAGATATATGATTCTCAACCAAAGAGTTTATTAGATGTTGTTCAAGTTCAGTTTTCAGGCTACGAAGAATCTGGAACATTGACCTACAATAGTGACGAAGTTGTAGCGAAGCTTCAAGAAATAGCTTATAAGAAGGCTGGATTTAGCTCCAAACAAGCAGCTGGATTGGCCCAAAAAGATCCAGTCACATTCTCAGAAGTTACTAGAGATCCAAAATTAGCCACAAAATATGGTAAGGCAGACGCTTTAATTAGAAGTGTACAATTTAGCTTTGATAAAACAAGTGACCTAAAAAATGGGGATGAGGTTACTTTTAGTGTCACAACTACTTCTAAGAGTGCACCAGTTAAGGCTGAAAAGAAAACCTTCAAAGTTGAAAATCTTAAAGAATATGAAAAGGTTTCAGCTTCTGACTTGTTGACAGAAACACCTGTAACATTTGCTGGTCTTAACGGCTACGGTACTGTTTCAATCGCTAGAAATTCTAAGAATGAAACCTACTTTGATTTTGAGAATGGTGAACGTCCAAAGAATTTGAAAAATGGCGACAAAGTCACTCTAAATGTGAATGAAGCTTATATCAATTCATTGAAATCAGCTGGGAAAATGGTAGATTCTAAGACTGTAGAAGTGACTGTTGAAGGCCTAAAAGACTTGAAAGATGTGAAGAACTTTGCTGATTTGTTGAAGAAAAACGAAGACTACAGCAAGTCAGAACACAAGAATGATTCATATGTTACTTATACTTTAGAGCCACAAGGAAGCTACTTGAAAGTTATTCCTAGCGAAGATAAAAAATCAAGTGCGAAAATCTCATTAATTACTGTTTATAAGGTAACGAAGGCAAGTTCAGGATTTTCAAACACAACAACCGTCCGTTACAAATACTTTGGTTACGAAGCTTTCCTATTGAAGGATGGAAACTTAGATCTTGATACTGCTTCAAAAGTATCTGATAGTTGGGGAACGCAAGACTATGAAGGTTTGAAATCGGAATTGTTGACGAACGGATACAAAGAATTCGAAAATAAAAAAGACGAAAAGAAAAGTGAATAAAAAGTTGGGCTTGCCCAACTTTTTTTCATAAGATTGTTTCAAAACGACTTTAGTTTGTGTATATCTTTTGGACCTATTTTTTCTTATACTGAAAATGAAAATTTGTTTGAAAGAGGCAAAATAGTTTATGGTTTATTCAAAAGAAATTGTCAGAGAGTGGCTAGATGAGGTAGCGGAGCGTGCAAAGGAACATCCTGAATGGGTTGATGTCTTTGAACGTTGCTATACAGACACTTTAGACAATACAGTTGAAATCTTAGAAGATGGCTCGACCTTTGTACTGACTGGGGATATCCCAGCTATGTGGCTTCGGGACTCGACTGCTCAGCTTAGACCATACCTTCATGTGGCAAAAAGAGACCTTCGTTTGCGTCAGACCATTGCTGGTTTGGTTAAACGCCAGATGACTTTGATTCTCAAGGACCCCTATGCCAATTCTTTTAATATTGAGGAGAACTGGAAGGGTCATCACGAGACAGACCATACAGACCTCAATGGCTGGATTTGGGAACGTAAGTATGAAGTAGATTCGCTTTGCTATCCCTTGCAATTGGCTTACCTTCTCTGGAAGGAAACTGGTGAGACTAGCCAGTTTGATGAAACTTTTGTTACGGCGACCAAGGAGATTCTTCATCTTTGGACGGTGGAGCAAGATCACAATAACTCACCATACCGTTTCGTCCGTGATACCGATCGTAAGGAAGACACTTTGGTTAATGATGGTTTTGGACCTGATTTTGCGGTGACAGGGATGACCTGGTCAGCCTTCCGTCCAAGCGATGACTGCTGTCAGTATAGCTACTTGATTCCATCAAATATGTTTGCAGTCGTTGTCTTAGGTTATGTCCAAGAAATCTTTGCTACATTGAGTCTAGCTGATAGTGAAAGCATCATTGCTGATGCTAAACGTCTGCAAGCTGAAATCCAAGAAGGGATCGAAAACTACGCCTACACGACTAACAGCAAGGGCGAGAAGATCTATGCCTTTGAGGTAGACGGTCTAGGAAATGCTAGCATCATGGACGACCCTAACGTGCCAAGTCTATTGGCTGCGCCATACCTTGGTTACTGCGATGTCAATGACGAAGTGTATCAAGCCACTCGTCGCACCATTCTCAGTCCTGAAAATCCTTACTTCTACCAAGGAGAATACGCTAGCGGACTTGGAAGCTCTCATACCTTCTATCGTTATATCTGGCCGATTGCCCTATCTATCCAAGGCTTGACAGCTACAGATAAAGCTGAGAAAAAACATCTATTAGACCAGTTGGTTGCCTGCAATGGTGGTACTGGAGTCATGCACGAAAGCTTCCACGTAGATGATCCGACACTCTACTCACGCGAATGGTTCTCATGGGCCAACATGATGTTCTGCGAATTGGTCTTGGATTACCTAGATATTCGCTAATGAGCCTTAGCTCAATAGGTTCTTGCAAAGAATCACAAATATATTTTTAAATTTAAGTTAGAATGAGGTTTTACTCATGGAAAATGTTGTTGTACATATCATCTCTCACAGTCACTGGGATCGTGAGTGGTATCTACCTTTTGAAAGTCACCGTATGCAATTGGTGGAACTTTTTGACAATCTCTTTGATCTTTTTGAAAATGATCCTGAGTTCAAGAGCTTCCACCTAGATGGACAAACCATTGTCCTCGATGACTATTTAGAAATTCGCCCTGAAAACCGTGACAAGGTTCAGCGTTATATCGACGAAGGCAAGCTCAAGATTGGGCCTTTCTATATCTTGCAGGATGATTACTTGATTTCCAGTGAAGCTAACGTCCGCAATACCTTGATTGGACAAGCGGAATGTGCTAAATGGGGCAAATCTACTCAAATTGGTTACTTCCCAGACACCTTTGGAAATATGGGGCAGGCTCCTCAAATCCTTCAAAAATCAGGCATTCACGTAGCAGCTTTTGGTCGCGGTGTCAAACCAATCGGATTTGACAATCAAGTCCTTGAAGATGAACAGTTTACCTCTCAATTTTCTGAGATGTACTGGCAAGGGGCTGATGGTAGCCGTGTACTCGGTATTCTTTTTGCTAACTGGTACAGTAACGGGAATGAAATTCCAGTGGATAAAGACGAGGCTTTGGCTTTCTGGAAGCAAAAATTAGCGGATGTCCGTGACTATGCATCGACCAACCAATGGTTGATGATGAACGGCTGTGACCACCAACCTGTTCAGAGAAATCTGAGCGAAGCCATTCGTGTGGCAAACGAACTCTTCCCTGACGTGACCTTTATTCATAGCTCATTTGACGAATATGTCCAAGCACTGGAAAGTGCCCTTCCTGAACAATTATCAACGGTCACAGGTGAGTTAACTAGTCAGGAAACGGATGGTTGGTATACTCTTGCCAACACATCTTCTTCCCGTATTTACCTCAAACAAGCCTTCCAAGAGAATAGCAACTTGTTAGAGCAGGTCGTGGAACCTTTGACCATCATCACTGGAGGACACAACCACAAGGATCAATTGACCTATGCTTGGAAAGTACTTCTGCAAAATGCACCGCACGATAGTATCTGTGGTTGTAGTATTGACGAAGTTCACCGTGAAATGGAAACTCGTTTTGCCAAGGTTAATCAAGTCGGGAATTTTGTTAAGAGTAATCTTCTTAACGAATGGAAGGGTAAATTAGCTACTCAAAATGCGCAAAGCGACCACCTCTTTACCGTTGTCAACACAGCATTACATGACAAGGTTGATACAGTGAGTGTTGTAGTGGATGTTGTGACTTGTGATTTTAAAGAATTGCATCCAACAGAAGGTTACAAGAAGATGGCAGCCCTGACCTTGCCAGATTATCATGTTGAAGATTTGGATGGCCATGTCCTTGAAGCCAAGATTGAAGACTTGGGTGCAAGTTTTGGCTATACTTTGCCTAAGGATAAATTCCGCCAACCATATATTGCACGCCAAGTGCGCGTGACAATCCCAGTCCACCTTGCTCCGCT
>CAKPXD010000127.1 GCA_934201655.1 uncultured Streptococcus sp.
GGTCTGCCTTAGCACCAACGAAAATATCATTAGTAACATCATCACCTTCTTCATCTGTTACATCCAATGCTTTTTGGAAAAGAGTGATGAGGTAACGATAAATTTCAAGGACACGTTCCAAGCTTTCTTCTACGTTACGGAACTCTCCAACTTCTTCTTCGATTTCACTGTGTTGAAGGAATTCTGTCAAAGTAGAGTAAGGTTTGCCACCAAGAGTGATCAAGCGTTCGCTGATTTCATCAAGGTAACCATCCAGGCTATCCATGTATTCATCCATCTTAGGATGCCATACCATAAAACCACGTCCACGCATGTACCAGTGTACTTGATGAAGAGCGATATGCGCTACGTACAAGTCAGCCACGGCTTGATTCAAGACTTCCTTCGTTTTTACTAGCGTTTCAGGAGCTGTCTTAGATAATGTTGTTACATCTTTTAATGCATCTTTTTTCAATTCAACCATTTTTCTCACCTCGTAAAATTATTTTTGTAACCATATTTATTGATTACTACCTCATTATACTACTCCAAGTAGACAAAAGCAAGAAAATTAACCCATATTAAAAAAGTTGTAATTGACTGATAATTTAAGAAAATGAGTGGCTATTTACCCTAGCTATTTTCTCTGTTTTTACTAGAAAATTGACTTTGATAAAGATCATAATAGAAACCTTTTGCAGCCAAAAGACTTTCATGATTTCCCTGTTCGATTATCTGTCCATCTTTAAGTACCAAAATCTTATCAGCTTCTTGTATCGTAGAAAGTCGATGTGCAATGACAAAGCTTGTTCTTCCCTTCATCAAACGCTTCATAGCTTTTTGAATCAAGAGCTCTAGACGAGTATCGACTGATGAGGTCGCTTCGTCCAAAATTAAGATTTTAGGATCCGCCAAGAGAGCACGCGCGATAGTTAACAACTGTTTTTGCCCAAGAGAAATATTACTTGACTCTTGGTTCATTTCCATGTTATAGCCACCAGGAAGGGTGCGGATAAAGTGGTCAACATTGGCCGCCTTAGCAGCTTCAACGATTTCTTCATCTGTTGCCTCAAGATTTCCAAAGCGAAGATTTTCCTTGATACTAGCTTCATAGAGCCAGGCATCCTGTAATACCATCCCAAACTGACGGCGGTAGTCCTGACGAGACAAGTCTCGAATATCTTGACCATCCACTAAAATGGCACCAGCTGTCACATCGTAAAAACGCATGAGAAGGTTAATCAAGGTTGTTTTCCCTGCTCCGGTAGGTCCAACGATAGCTACCATCTCTCCAGGTTCAACATCTAAGTTAAAATTGCGAATTAATGGTTTGTTTTCCACATATTGGAAATCGACATTTTTGAAACTAACTTGACCTGTCAATGGTGCTAGTTCTTTCACTTCAGCAGTTTGGACTTCTTCCTGTTCATCTAGAACTTCGAAGACACGATCAAGCGAAGATTTAGCACTTTGCATTTGTCCAGCTAACTGAGTAATATTTTGGATCGGCTGGCTGACCTGCCACACATATTGAACGAAGGCCTGCATGTTACCAATCGTCAAGCGCCCTGCAATAACCTGCAAACCACCTAAGACAGCAACAATCAGGTAGGTTAAATCAGATACGATGTGAAGGGCAGGCATCATCAATCCTGAAATAAAGCTCGCCTTAAATCCGACTTGTTGCAATTTATCCGTAATCTTTTCAAATCTCTCTTGAGAGTTTTCTTCACGTCCGAAAAGTTTTAGAACATTGAAACCTGTCAAGTTTTCCTGTACAAATCCATTCATACGTCCCAATATAGCTGCCTGCTGTTTAAAGTATGGCTGCGAACGATTTAGAATTGTTTTGGCTCCAAAATAAGTCACTGGAATCGACAAGATAACAATGATTGCCAACTGAAGATTTAGATAGAGAACCATTCCCATAACAAAAAGAATGGTAAAAACTGCATTGACAATCTGTAAGAAAGATTGTTGGAGAGCATTTGAAACAGTTTCAACGTCACTTGTAAAACGACCTAACAAATCTCCAAACTGATGCTTGTCAAAATAGGACACTGGTATGCGATTGATTTTTTTACTCATTTCATTTCGCAAATCCTGTATCATAGACTGAACAGCATTAGTCATAAAGTAGTTTGAGTAATATGAACCCAACTCATAAAAAAGCCCGCGTAAGAGATAGATAACCAGAATCACTGCAATATAGCTAGTATTAATACCTGATCCTACAACACCATTTGCCATGTCAAGGAGATTGCTAGTTAATTCTGTGATGGCAAGCCCCAATACGAATGGCTCGATAACACTCATAATAACGCTGATTATTTTCAAGAAAACTGCAAAGAAAACATAGAAACGGTAGGCTTTTAAATAGCTCCATAGTCGAGCTAGACTAGATTGATTTTTCATCCTTTACCTCCTATTCTTCTGTCAGAGACGCATTTTTTAGCTGCGACTCAGCAATTTCTCGATAGATGTCATTGGTTTCCATCAATTCCTCATGACTACCACGACCAACGATTTCCCCCTTATCAAGAACGATAATCTGGTCAGCATCCATGATGGTTCCAACACGTTGCGCAACAATCAATACAGTTGCGTCTTGAGTCACTTCTTTGAGACGGCGGCGCAAGATAGCATCTGTACGGTAGTCCAAGGCTGAGAATGAATCATCAAATATGTAGATGTCTGGCCCCTTGATGACAGCTCGGGCAATCGATAAACGCTGCTTCTGACCACCCGATAGGTTGCTTCCTCCTTCAGCCAGATGAGTCGCAAATCCTTCTTCTCGACTTTCGATAAAGTCTTTGGCTTGGGCCACATCAGCTGCTTGGTGCAAGTCCTCATGGCTGGCATCCTCTTTCCCGTAACGGAGATTATCTGCGATCGTTCCGGTAAAAAGCAAGGCCTTCTGTGGAATAAAACCAATCTTCTGACGGAGTGATTTGAGTCGATAATCTCGAACATCTACACCATCGACCTTAATTTTCCCCAGAGTAACATCATAGAAACGTGGAATCAATTGAACCAGGGTAGACTTACCTGACCCAGTTGAACCGATAAAAGCAATGGTTTCCCCTGGTTTAGCAGTAAAGGAAATATTATGCAAAACAGGGCTCTCGGTTTCTCCAGGATAGGCAAAGGTCACATTTTCAAATTCTAGATAACCATGAGTTTCAGTCTCTTGAACTCCATCCTCATTTGGATCAATGGAAATTGGCATATCCATAACTTCCTTCAAACGTTCACTGGATACCGCAGTTCTAGGGTACATAGTGAAGAGGTTTGATAAGAATAAGAAGGATAAGAGGGCATGAAAACTATACTCGATGAAGGCTACCAAATCCCCAATCTGCAAACTGCCGTGCTTGAGGGGATCAAGAGCAAACCAAACGATAGCCACAATCATGGCAATAATGATTTGCACAAAAAGCGGTTCTGTCAAACCAGTCAATTTGAACAAACGATTTGAATTATCCGCATAGATTGCATTTTTCTCTTCGAAACGGTTTTCTTGGAAATCTTCACGAGCAAAGGCACGAATCACTCGTAGCCCCATCAAATTTTCACGGACATATTGGTTTATCTTGTCCAGTGTTTTCTGTTGTTTTTCAGATAAGGGGCGCGTTTTGACCGCCACATAAAGGACTACTACAGCTAGGAAAGGAACGGAAAAAGCGACAATCCAAGCTAGTGAGGGACTAGTTAAGAAAATCATGAGAATACTCGACAGCATCATCATGGGAGTGATAACACCCAACTTAAGCGTCTGCTCTGCAAACTGCATGAGAACAAAGGCATCACTGGTAATACGAGTAACTAGTGAAGACACACCGATTTGTTCATATTCATGATGAGAATACTCTTGTAACTTAGCATAGACATCATTCCGCATGTCCTTAACCATATTGGTGGTCAATTTACTAGCAGCATAGGATAGAACAACCCGCCCAAATGTCCCCAAGACGATAATAACCAACATTACGATAGCCCAAAAATAGAGCTTTTCTTCATTACCTTGATTAATCCCCTGGTCAATCATGCGAGCAAGAACAGTCGGTAGCCCAAGATTGACAATCACAAAGAAAATAGCTCCGAAGAAGTCTAACACTAACCACTTGGGATAACGTTTGAGATAAGACCAAATGTAAAGCATGATTCTCCTTTCTTTTTCTTCTAATACTCTTCGAAAATCAAATTCAAACCACGTCAGCTTCACCTTGCCGTACTCAAGTACAGCCTGCGGCTAGCTTCCTAGTTTGCTCTTTGATTTTC
>CAKPXD010000128.1 GCA_934201655.1 uncultured Streptococcus sp.
GTCGAAAGGTAGCTGATCTTAGACATGGAGATTATGTGATTGTGAAGAACTCTATCTGGAATGGAGATGCTCACTAAAAATATGATTACTTATTTATGTCGCGAATTGGCGTGGCGTTTCTACAAGGTACCGTAAATACCTAACAATGAGTAAGTCGAAGAGAGATAAAAGAAGCAGGGATATCTGTTTCAATCTCTCTAAGGGACTTACGTTGTAAGTCCCTTTTTATTTCGGAGGTTATTGTGAAATTACTAGAGGAACGTATTTTAAAAGATGGGAATATTCTAGGTGAGAATATTCTTAAGGTGGATTCATTCTTGACTCACCAAGTGGATTTTTCCTTAATGCGCGAGATTGGTCGCACCTTCGCAGAGTATTTTAAAAATGCAGGTATTACCAAAGTCGTAACCATTGAAGCATCTGGAATTGCTCCAGCTCTATATGTTGCTGAACAATTAGATGTACCTATGATTTTTGCTAAGAAGGCAAAAAATATTACCATGAATGAAGGAATTTTGACTGCTGAGGTTTATTCTTTTACTAAACAAGTTACTAGTACCGTATCCATTGCTGGGAAGTTTTTATCTCCAGGAGATAAAGTATTAATTATTGATGATTTCTTGGCTAATGGTCAAGCAGCTAAAGGTTTGATTCAGATTATCGAACAAGCTGGTGCTACAGTCGAGGCCGTCGGGATTGTGATTGAAAAATCTTTCCAAGATGGTCGTGAACTGTTAGAAAAATCAGGTCATCAGGTAGTATCACTTGCTCGTTTAGAGCGTTTTGAAAATGGAAGAGTTATCTTCAAGGAGGCAGACATCTAATGAATCAAAAAGAAAACCACTCAAAAGCGGCCGTATTGGGCTTGCAACACTTACTTGCTATGTACTCAGGTTCAATCCTGGTACCAATCATGATTGCAGGTGCCCTAGGTTACTCACCTCAACAACTGACCTACCTTATCTCTACAGATATCTTTATGTGTGGGGTTGCAACTCTCTTACAATTGCAACTTAATAAATATTTTGGTGTTGGTTTACCTATTGTTCTTGGGGTAGCCTTCCAGTCTGTTGCTCCACTTATTATGATTGGACAAAGTCACGGTAGTGGTGCTATGTTTGGTGCCTTGATTGCTTCTGGTATTTATGTCGTTCTTGTAGCTGGAGTATTTTCTAAGGTTGCAAATCTGTTTCCTTCAATCGTAACAGGTTCTGTCATTACAACAATCGGATTGACCTTGATTCCAGTAGCTATCGGAAATATGGGAAATAACGTCGAAAAACCAACGGGACAAAGTTTAGCATTAGCAACAATCACCATTCTCATCATTCTTTTGGTTAATATCTTTACAAAAGGATTTATTAAGTCAATTTCTATTTTGATTGGTTTGATTGCAGGTACTATCATCGCTGCGACTATGGGCTTGGTTGATTTCTCTCCAGTAGCAGAAGCTCCACTTGTTCATATCCCAACTCCATTCTACTTTGGTGCTCCACAATTTGAGATTTCATCTATTGTCATGATGTGTATCATCGCTACTGTATCAATGGTAGAATCAACAGGTGTATATCTTGCTCTTTCTGATATTACTAAAGATCCAATTGATAGCACTCGTCTTCGTAATGGTTATCGTGCTGAGGGTCTCGCTGTTTTACTTGGTGGACTTTTCAATACCTTCCCTTATACAGGATTTTCACAAAACGTAGGTTTGGTGAAACTTTCAGGTATTCGTACTCGTTTGCCAATCTACTACGCAGCTGGTTTCCTTATCTTGCTCGGTCTTTTGCCTAAGTTTGGTGCCTTGGCTCAGATTATTCCTAGCCCTGTTCTTGGTGGAGCTATGCTCGTCATGTTCGGTTTCGTGTCTCTTCAAGGGATGCAAATCTTAGCGCGTGTAGACTTCGAACACAATGAACACAACTTCCTCATTGCAGCGGTTTCTATCTCTGCTGGTGTGGGATTAAACGGAAGCAACCTCTTCAATACTTTACCGACTGAATTACAAATGTTCTTCTCAAATGGTATCGTTATTGCAAGTACAGTAGCTATTATCTTGAACGCTATTTTGAATCGTAAAAAATAAAAATAAATGAGAAGTGATAGAAATATCCTTCTCATTTTCTTTTTTAGAGCTCGAATATTGTTTCTATAGTCCTTTTTATGGTAAAATGGTTTTATGAATGAAAGAATGAAAGAGCTCGTTGAGTTGCTCAATCGCTATGCGACAGAGTATTATACAAGTGATAACCCATCTGTATCTGATAGTGAGTATGACCGTCTTTATCGTGAACTGGTAGAGTTAGAAAAAGCTCACCCTGATCAAGTTTTACCAGAAAGTCCGACCCATCGCGTCGGAGGTAAGATTCTAGATGGATTTGAAAAATATAGTCATCAGTATCCTCTCTATAGTTTGCAGGATGCTTTTTCACGTGAAGAACTCGATGCCTTTGATGCGCGTGTTCGTAAGGAATTGGATGATGTTACTTATATCTGTGAGTTGAAGATTGATGGTTTATCGATTTCCTTGACTTATGAGCAGGGAATTTTTGTTGCTGGGGCGACTCGTGGTGATGGTTCAATTGGTGAAAACATCACGGAAAATCTCAAACGTGTCAAGGACATTCCTTTATCCTTACCAGAAAAATTAGATATCACTGTTCGTGGTGAATGTTATATGCCGAGAGCTTCTTTCAATCAAGTCAATCTTGCTCGTCAAGAAAACGGGGAGCCAGAGTTTGCTAACCCAAGAAATGCTGCTGCAGGAACCCTTCGCCAGTTAGATACTGCAGTAGTAGCTAAGCGTAATCTTGCAACTTTCCTCTATCAAGAAGCAAGCCCTTCAACTAGAGACAGCCAAGAGAAGGTTTTGGAGCATTTGGAACAATTGGGCTTTGTTGTCAATCCTAGACGCCTATTAGCTCACAGTATGGATGAGGTTTGGGAGTTTATCCAAGAAGTAGGTCAAGAAAGAGACCAGTTGCCTTATGATATCGACGGTGTCGTGATTAAAGTTAATGACCTAGCTGGTCAAGAGCAACTTGGTTTTACAGTTAAAGCACCCAAGTGGGCAGTCGCTTATAAGTTCCCTGCAGAAGAAAAAGAAGCAAAACTGCTTTCTGTTGATTGGACAGTAGGACGAACTGGTGTCGTAACTCCGACTGCCAATCTTACTCCAGTGCAATTGGCAGGTACAACAGTTAGTCGTGCAACGCTTCATAATGTTGACTATATCGCTGAAAAGGATATCCGTAAGGATGATACGGTCATTGTCTATAAAGCAGGGGATATCATTCCAGCTGTTTTACGTGTCGTTGAATCTAAGCGGGTGTCTGAAGAAAAACTCGATATTCCAACAAACTGTCCAAGTTGTGACAGTAAGCTTTTGCATTTTGAGGATGAGGTTGCCCTTCGTTGTATCAATCCGCGGTGCCCTGCTCAAATCAAGGAAGGTTTGACGCATTTCGCATCCCGTGATGCCATGAATATCTCTGGCCTTGGTCCATCAATCGTGGAAAAATTATTTGCCGCTAATTTAGTTAAAGATGTTGCAGATATATATCGATTGACGATTGAAGATTTTCTCTTGTTAGACGGCATCAAGGAAAAATCTGCTCAAAAACTTTATCAGGCTATCCAAACTTCTAAAGAAAATTCTGCTGAAAAACTCTTGTTTGGTTTGGGAATTCGTCATGTGGGAAGTAAGGCAAGTCAGTTACTCTTACAACATTTCCATTCAATCGAAACACTGGCTCAAGCAGGTACTGAAGAAGTTGCAGGCATTGAAAGTTTGGGAAGTGTCATTGCTCAAAGTCTCCAATCTTATTTTGAGACTGAGGGCGCTAAAATCCTTTTAAGAGAATTGAAAGAATTAGATGTTAATCTAGACTATAAAGGACAGGTCGCTGCAGCAGATGCAGCCTTATCAGGTCTAACAGTCGTATTGACAGGAAAACTTGAACGTCTTACTCGTTCTGAAGCAAAAAGTAAGCTCGAAAATCTTGGTGCCAAGGTAACGGGTAGCGTATCGAAGAAGACTGACCTTGTTGTAGCAGGAGCAGATGCAGGTAGCAAACTCCAAAAGGCTCAGGAACTAGGGATTGATATCCGTGACGAAGCTTGGTTGGAGAGTTTATAACCATTTCACACTATAGAATGACCATCTTAGATTTCTTGGTCCAACTCGAAAATTTAAACAAGAAATTATTTTTTAAAATTTAACAATTAGAAATTAGGGAGATCCATGTACAATTATCC
>CAKPXD010000129.1 GCA_934201655.1 uncultured Streptococcus sp.
GACTAGTTCTGGCACCGTGATTTCTTGGTCAATCTCACCACACATCTGGAGATAGCGATCCCAGAGTTCTGGCTCACTGTCATAAGGCGGTGTTGCTGTGAGAGAGATGACTTGCAGTTGTTGGTAATTTTTGCGGAAGTCTTCTAGGCTTTTCCACCATTCATTTCTCAAGTGATGGCATTCGTCTAGACAGAGAGTCTCTACTCCTTTTTCCTTGAGTCTGGCAAGCAGGTCAAAGCCGACAAAGTCTTCAACCTCGCCATTATCCTCTTGAGATTGCACCTGTTGCATAGCGCTGTGAAAGGCTTGATAGGTGGCGATGGTGATTTGCTTCATGTCCTTGAGATTTTGAGACACGAGACTTGTGACCTGGTCCTCATCCTCTAAAAAGGCCTGACGAATCCTATCCACCCATTGTTCTCGAATGGTAACCGTCGGCACCAAAACGAGGGCAGGCTTATCAAAGCGGGCAATCAACTCGATCCCAATGGTTGTTTTACCAGAACCTGGTGCTGCCACCAAGTGAACATGGCCATCTGCTTGGTATTCTTGAAAGTTGTCCAAGACTTGTTTTTGGTAGTTGCGCCAAGTGCCGTTAAACTTCAATCCTAACATGATTTTCCTCATTCTAAGCTATCATTTTCTTATTCCCATTTTACCATACTTGAGGCAAAGTCACACAAAGTATCCCATCTAGTCTTTCTCCCTAAAATATGGTATAGTAGAATCATACTACACAAGAGGAGTTTACATGTCACACGAGAAAGAAATGAAAGCTGTTTCTCCCCTTCTACAGCAAGCCATTCATATTTCCTCCATCGTCGGTGGAGTTGGTACTGTAATATTCTGCATCTGGGCCTATCAGGCTGGTATCTTGCACTCCAAGGAAACCCTATCTGCCTTTATCCAACAGGCGGGTATCTGGGGGCCACCACTCTTTATTTTTTTACAGATTTTGCAGACAGTTGTTCCTATCATTCCAGGTGCTCTTACCTCCGTTGCAGGTGTCTTTATCTATGGTCATATCATCGGGACCATTTACAACTATATCGGAATTGTCATTGGTTGTGCCATCATCTTTTACCTAGTTCGTCTCTACGGAGCACCCTTTGTTCAGTCCATGGTCAGCAAGCGTACCTATGACAAGTATATCGGGTGGTTAGATGAAGGCAATCGCTTTGACCGATTCTTTATCTTTATGATGATTTGGCCAGTTAGTCCAGCTGATTTTCTCTGCATGTTGGCTGCTTTGACCAAGATGAGCTTCAAGCGGTATATGACCATTATCATCCTGACCAAACCCTTTACCTTGGTCGTTTACACCTATGGCTTGACCTACATCATCGATTACTTTTGGCAGATGTTTGGCTAATACAAAAAAACTCAAGGATTCATCCTTGAGTTTTTCTTTGTTAGGCTTCTTTTTTTAATAAAAGGGAAACAAGCACTGATGTAGCAATCATCCATGCTCCTAGAATGATGAAGGTCATTCGACCATCTGTAGTCACCAAGCCAATCCCTGAAAGAACGAAGGGTGTTAATGATGCTCCAAAAGAACATCCCAAAACAGCAAATGAAGTTGCTTTGTTGAGGAGTTTTGCGGGAATTCGCTCAGATATCAACTGAAAGACTGTCGTCAGAGCGATGCTGTAGGCAAATCCTCCCAGGATAGAACCTGCAACCACCACCCAGAGTGATGGGGAAAGAGCAATGATGATTTGCCCTATCCCAAAAGTGACACCAGCGACCAATAGAAGTCTTTCCTTGAAGGTCGAAATCAGGAAAGAAAAGCTGATTCCAGCTAGAATCCCAATCAACTGCATGGCACTAAGTACCAAACTGGACAACTGAGCATCTCCAAATCCTGCCTCAATCATGAGACTAGGGATACGGAAGGTGATAGCCGTATTGGTACATACAATGACCGAAGCTGCAATAGCAAGGAAGAAAATGAGCTTTTTCATAGAAGCAGTCAATCTTACTGCTTCTTCTGTCTGATGCTTGGACTCATGAACCTCTGCGTTTCCATAAGGGACAAATAGAAGAAAGAGCACCAAGACTACCAAGCCTGCAGCATAGGCTAGGAAGGTTGCTGTCCAGCCAAAGGCTAAGAGCTGACCGACTGCCAGCGTTAAGATGGATGCTCCTACGACTTCAGCAGAGCCACGAAAACCAAGCATTTGGATACGGGTTTTCCCGTGATAGCGTTCACTGATGATCGAGATAGCCTTGGCATTGAGCATTCCTACTCCAAGCCCAAATAACAAGCGTGTCGCAAAGACAAAGTAATAGCCCTGATACCAGAAAGGTGCAGTTCCACTGATGGATAAAATCAAGAGTCCCAAGGTCAACTGGAGACGTTCAGGAAAGATTCGCTCCAAAACTCCATTCAGCAAAAGCATAGCCATAATCCCGAAGGAAGGTAAGCTAACTAAGAGCTCAACTTGACCAGTCGAATATCCCTGATAATAGTCAAACATGGCAGGTAGGGCACTCGAAATTGAAAACGATGTGATCAATACTAACGATAGGGAGAGTATGCTCACTTTTTCCAAAAATTGTTTCATCTTTTCCTCATTCATTGTTCATTTTTCATATTAGTAAAAAGGTCCTTTCCTATCATACACTCTTTAGCCAAAATTGGCAAGCGACTGAGCACCTAGACCAAAAGAAAAAGCAGGGCATCAAGAGCTGTGAAGTCTTGATGACATCCCACTTTTTTATGTGTTTTATCCAGTTATGTGACTTAGATTTTCAAGAATCGACGCATTGAGATTCCTGAACCAAGTGAACCGATACAGATTCCGATGAGGAACAAGAGACCGATCATCATTGGAATAAAGGTATTCGGTGTAATCAAGGATAGGTTTTGACCAACCAAGGATGGGTTGACAGATTGGAACACTCGGTTATAGATAAAGTAAACCAATGCTGATGGAAGAGCTGCTCCCAACAATCCGATAAAGGCACCTTCTAGCAAGAATGGGCCACGGATATAACCGTTCTTGGCACCAACCAAACGCATGATTTGGATTTCACGACTACGTGAAATGATGGTAATACGGATGGTATTTGAAATCAAGAAGACTGCGATGAAGATCAAGAGTCCTGCGATGACCAATCCCCATACACGGATGAAGGAAGCCAACTTGAAGAGACGTTCGGTATTGGCACCACCATCTTGAACTTCAGAGACACCTTCGATTTTCTTAGCTTCTTCAGCTACAGGTTTTACATCACTTGGTGAATTGGTATCTACAATGTAAGCATCATGAAGAGGGTTTGCATCTCCTTCAAATACCTTCCACTCGTCACCCATAGTTTCAGTCAACTTTTTGTACTGCTCTTCTTTACTTGAGAAGGTTACATTTTTAACAGCTGGCAAAGCTTTTAGGGCATCGTAGACCTTGTGGTAGTCATTGTTCGTGACTGTTTGTCCTTCTTTTACAATAGTTTCACTGTTGTCTTCAACGTCTTTACGAACATAAACCATGACGCGGACGTTGTTTTCGATATCAGTTGCCAATTTCGCAGTATTGAAGATAACTGAAGCAAAGATAGCAACCAAGGTCAAGGTAATCATTACTGAACTGACAGCAGCAATGGTCATCCATCCATTACGCTTTAAACTTTTTAAAGCTTCGAACAGATGGCGGAAAAATCTACTAATCATCGTATCCGTACTCTCCTTTCGCTTCATCACGTACCACGCGACCATTCTCGATGGCAATAACGCGGTGGCGCAAGGTATTTACGATTTGGCTGTTGTGGGTCGCCATCAAAACAGTTGTCCCTTGAAGATTGATACGTTCCAAGAGGTTCATGATTTCCCATGAGTTATCTGGGTCCAAGTTTCCTGTTGGTTCGTCGGCAATCAAAACCTTAGGATTGTTTACAATAGCACGCGCAATGGCGATACGTTGTTGCTCACCACCTGAAAGTTCATTCGGGAATGAACGAACCTTGTGCTTCAAACCGACAAGGTCCAAGACTTCCATAACACGTTTTTTGATGTTGCGACGACTTTCACCAACAACCTCCATGGCGTAAGCAATGTTCTCATAAACGGTTTTCTTTGGCAAAAGTTTGTAATCCTGAAAGACTACTCCAACGTTTCTACGCAAGAACGGAATATCTTTCTTTTCAATCTTAACGAGGTTATAACC
>CAKPXD010000130.1 GCA_934201655.1 uncultured Streptococcus sp.
AGAACTTAACAGCATCTGCACCTTGTTCTTTGATGCGTTTTGCAGACCAAACATCCAAGCAGTCTGGCAAGCGTTTTGTACTTGTTGTGTCGTATCCTGTTTTCTCATAAGCAAGGAGAAGACCAGCATTTGGATCAAGAGCTTTTGTAGCTGGAAGTCCGTACTCAGGGTCAAGTAGCATAGATGAAGCATATTTAGTCAATTCATCTGCTACCAATACTTTAAGTTCTTCCATTTGAGCAACTGTTGGCTCTTCTGTTTGGTATTGAGCCATGAGGCGTTTCAAAGCACCACGTTGGTCAAAGGCGAGAGCTGAGATGATACCATTCTCATCAGAGAGTTTTTGCATACAAGCGCGTTTATTTTCTGTTAAAACCATTTTATACCTCTTTTACAATTAATTGGTCATATAGACCTTGATAGTTGGCCATATTGACATGACCGGTCATTTTTTCTTGAGCATTAAGCATACCAAGGACATTTGCCTTGATCAACAGTTCTTGATCCGTTTCTTTATGGAAAAGACCTGAAGCAATACCTGCCACTGTAGAATCGCCAGAACCGACTGGATTTACTACTTGAATTCTTGGAATATCTACTTTGTAGAAAGTGTTACCGTGTTTAGCGAATGCTCCGTTAGCACCTAAGGAAACGATAATCCACTCGATTCCATCAAATAGTGGTTCTTGAAGGACTTCTTTTAATTCATCCAAGTCTTTAGTAATTTCTCTTCCTAAAAGTTGAGATAATTCTTCATTATTTGGTTTGATGACTGTTGGTTTATGTGGAGACTCAAGAACAGCCTGAAGTGCAGCGCCTGAACAGTCCAATACAACAGGTTGCCCAGCATGATTCGCAAGTTCAACCAGACTAGCATAATAATCCACTGGAAGTCCTGCAGGTAGACTACCTGAAATGGCCACTACCTCTACAGTCTCTAAAAGTTCTTTGAAATGAGCCAAGAAATCTTGACCTTCTTTTTCTTGAACTTCAGGACCTTTTTCTAGGATTTCTGTTTGGTTTTCTCCATGTAGAATTGCGATACAGTTACGGGTTTCACCTTGAATAGAGAAGAAACGTTTGCTTACTTTATCATCAATATTCTCTACTAAAAAATCACCAAGTTTACCACCGACAAGTCCTGTTGCGACTACGGAGTCACCAAATTCTGATAGGACACGAGTAACGTTAAGACCTTTACCACCAGCCGTTTTAGTGACATCCACCACACGGTTGACAGTGTCAATTTTCAGTTCATCCAAAGGATAGGAAATATCAATGGATGGGTTCATTGTGACTGTTAAAATCATAAGTCACCTCTTAGTCGTGGTATTCACCACGATCCCATTTTTCAAGGAACTCTGTAAAGAAGTTGGCATCCGTTTGATGGTCGTTATGAGTTTCAACGTGTTGGATTTTAGCGATCAATTTTTTGTTTTCTTCAGATGGTTTGTATTCAGCATTGATGAAAGCTTCAATGATATCACACATGAGCAATTCACCAGTGATTTTACCACCGAATCCGATAACGTTGGCATTCAATTGTTCTTTTGCATATAGAGCTGTTGTCATATCGCGAACCAAAGCAGAACGAACACCAGGAACCTTGTTAACAGCATTATTGATACCTACACCAGTACCACAAATACATACACCAAGATCAGCTTGGCCACTAACTACTGCTTCACCAACTTTTTTACCAAAGATTGGATAGTGGGTACGAGCATGGTCATAAGTACCAAAGTCGATGACTTCATGTCCTTTTGATTTCAAAAATTCTGAAACCGCCATTTTTTCATTTGTTACGATGTGGTCACATCCGATTGCAATTCTCATTAGTTATTCCCTCCGATTAATTGTATAAATCTAATATCATTTATCTTACTCAAGAAAAATCAAGATTAGCTTAGGAAGCGAGCTGCGAGCATAACTGAGGTTAGCTAAAGTGAGCTGACGACAGATTATCTTGATTTTTGAAGAGTATTAGCACATTTTGTTCAACATGTCGACCCTGATTTGGTGACGACCACCGTCGTATTTACCATTTACAAAGCCTTTAGCAATGTTTTTAGCCAATTCATCACCAACAAGTTGAGCACCCATCGTAATCATACGTGAGTTGTTGTGACCTCGAGTCATATAAGCTGAACGTTCATCAGATACTTCTGCAGCAACCATTCCTTTGATTTTAGTAGCAACCATAAATGGACCTGCACCATAAGCATCAATGACGATACCAAGGTTTTGTTCTTCTTTCTTGACTTCTTCCGCAACTGCTAGAGTTACATCAACAAAGTCTTGACCTTCTGCTGTAACATCCACTACGTGGAAGTTTTCTTTTTCCAAGAAGTCTTTTACAACTTCTTTCAATCTTAAACCTGCAGCATCTGCACCAATAACAATAGCCATATTGTATACTCCTTTTTTATAATAGACCAGTAAAACTTTCTGATTCTAGCCTAAAAGAGACCTTTCTCAAATAGTTACTAGTAGTTTTGTTGACAATAATTTAAATTAAGAACAAATATCTTATTCGTTTCTTAATAAGCTTTCTTCAGAGAAAAGCCAGAACAGTAATCTTGTTAAAATAAACACAAATTGTTCTTTATAAACATAATATACTACTATTAGTTGGAAAAGTCAACAATTTATGTTTGTTTTTGTTTATTTTTTTATAAAATCTCGATATCAAATCCAACCTGATCAAAATTACTAGGTTTTATAATCTTAACATCTTTCTTATCTTCCAGTCTATCTCCTTCTTCTATTGAAGTAGACAAACCTGACCATGGTTCCAAGGCAATAAAAGGCCCTTTATTAATAGTTGACCATACGATTAAATTTGGAAACTCTTTAAAATCTAGTTTCAAACCTTTATCATGTTTTCGTGAACGCAAAGCTACTGTGCGAGATTCCAACTCATCTAATGTCACAGCATCATAGCTAAAGAAGTCATAATTCAAGTCTATTTCTTTTTGATTATTTAACCAAGAATTTCTATCTTTTAAATCCAACATTCCTGTTTCTGGGAAAGGTTTTGGAACTGTACATGTTTCTGGCTTTTCAAATTCAAGATAGTAATCTTCATATACCTCGTCATCTAGTAAAGGACAGTTAAAACCAGGATGCCCACCAATAAAATATGGCATACTCTTTTCTGATTCTTTATTATAGATTTCATACTGAGTACGTATGGTTTTCCCAGTCACTGTATAAGTGATTTCTAAACGAAAATGATAAGGGTAATTTGCATACATTTCTTCATCGTCTTCGATAGCGAATGTAACAGAATTATCTGTTTGTTCTACTAATGTAAATTCTTTTTTTCTTACTAGACCATGTCGAGAAATTTTTCCTTCTTTTTGACTACCATCTTCCTTATCATAAAGGACCGTATCATTTCTAACTGATCCGCAAATTGGGAATAAAACAGGTGCTTGTCCACTCCAATAAGTTGGATCACCTTGCCATAAATACTCTACACCATCTTTATCTTTTATAGAAGATAGGGCACCTCCTAGACTCTGAAACTCTACTTGTAAATAATCTGATTTTAATTCAATCACAGCTGTTACCTCCATATTTTTCAAAAAAACTAGGCTGACTGCTCCACGCTGGAAACTGACAACCTAGTTTTTACAATTTACATTTTTAGGAGCAAATTATTTTGCGTTTGCTGCGTATTCTTCGTTACGTTTAATCATTTGTTTTCTGTACCATGCAAAGATACCAACGTAGAATACAAGGAATACTACAGCTCCAAGGATAGCTTTGATATCACCAGTTGTAGCGTTACCAATTGCCCAACCAAATAGTTTTTCGATTGGTCCTTCAAGAGTTGAGTGAGTAATCAATTGTGATTGGTTCACACCTTCTGGGAAAGCACCTACACCTTTAGCAAGTTCAGTTGCGAATGGTGCGATAAGTGTACCTGAAAGAAGGAAGAGCGGCAACAAGAGAGTTCCGAAGATAATCATACGGAGCAATTTACCACGAGTAACTACCAAGAGAGCTGGAGTTACACCCATAGCGATGATACCAGCAAGTGGCAAGATACCATTTCCGACATTTGAAAGAAGCACTGCTTCAACCAACATGATTGGTGCAAGTACGTTGGCACAAGCCCAGATTTCAGCACGACCAGCGATGACTGGCCAGTCAAG
>CAKPXD010000131.1 GCA_934201655.1 uncultured Streptococcus sp.
AATGGAAGCAGCAGCCCTCTACTATCTTGCTGCCCAACACCATGTCGATGCTCTTGCCATTATGACCATTTCTGACAGCTTGGTCAATCCGGATGAGGATACAACTGCAGAAGAACGTCAAAATACCTTCACCGATATGATGAAGGTTGGTTTAGAGACTTTAATTGCTGGATAAGAAAAAAGGTTTCCTTAACAGGAAACCTTTTTTTTATGAAGAAAGCCATCTAGTTCTTTTTGATTAGTGATTATGGTTACCTTGTCAGCGTAGTCTGAACAGATTTTTTGATAATGGTCTTTGTGAGAAGAAGTACGTCCATCCCAAAGAATCCAGCGGATAAACTCCCAGTCAAAACGTTCAGGACAACCGTCTGCCATACTTTCTCTAACTTTTCCTCTGTATCTTAGATAGCGTTTAAAGGCTCTTGCTAAACAATTCCATGCTGAGAAGTTTAAAAAGATAATCTGATCAGCTTGCTCCATTCTTTCCTCGTAGCAACACCAGCTATAGTTGCCGTCGATAACCCAATCCTCATGTTTAGAAAGGAAAGTCTTCATCTCCTTTAACATCCAATCGTGGTCGCTATCTTGCCACCCAGGCTGAAATTGCAATCGGTCTATATGGAGTTTAGGAATGGAGTAGTAGCTGGAAAGTTTTTCTGCCAGAGTAGATTTACCTGAGCCTGAATATCCTATAATAGCAATTTTCATGATAACCTCCAGAAAAATGTGTACAAAAAAAGCTCCGAAGAGCTCATTTTGTATCCAGTTAAAGATTAACCAAGTTTAGATGCAAGACGTGCTTTATCACGGTTAGCTTTATTCTTGTGGATCAAACCTTTAGTTTCTGCTTTATCGATGGCTGAGCTAGCAGCACGGTAAAGTTCTTCAGATGGGTTTGCTTCAAAAGCTTTGATAGCAGTACGCATAGCTGATTTTTGAGCTGAGTTCTTTTCGTTTTGTTTAACGTTCAATTCAGCGCGTTTGATAGCTGATTTAATGTTTGCCAATGTTCTTACCTCCATATTTACTAACTATACCATTATATCTGAAAACTGTTATTTTGACAAGGGGAAATCACTTTTTTAAATAAATTTCATCAATTTCATGATTTTTAGATTTATGAAGAATGACTTCAGCCCGATTTCTTGTCGGTTCGATGTAGTTTTGTAGATTGGTCAAATTAATACTTGTCCAAACCTGATGGGCAAAATCTTTGACTTCACTAATTGGTTGCTGGGTGAATCGATAGTAATAGTTGTTTGGATCATCTTGTGCAAAGCTAAGAAGTTTCAAGAAACGGTCCAAATACCAGCTCTCGATATCCTCGACTGCAGCATCTACATAGATTGAAAAATCAAAGAAGTCTGTAATATAAAGACGGCTGTTATGTGGTGTTTGAAAGACGTTGATACCTTCTACAATGACAAAATCCGCTGCTTGAACTCTTTGTGTTTTATCAGGTACGATATCGTAGATTTCGTGAGAATAAACGGGGATATCTACATCCTGACCGTTTTTAAGTTGATCAAGGAAATCGAGCAAGCTTTCCATATCATAACTCTCAGGGAAACCTTTTCGGTTTAGGATATTTCGCTCATTTAAGATACTGTTAGGATACAGAAAGCCATCAGTTGTCACTAATTCAACACTTGCTTCTGGAAAAATACGGGAAAGCAGAATTTGTAAGAGTCGGCTAGTAGTTGATTTGCCAACAGCGACACTACCTGAAATTCCGATAATAAAAGGCTGATTTTTACTCTCTCTTTGGAGAAAAATCCCTTTTGAAAAAGCTAGGTCTTCTTTGGAGCGTTTGTAGATTTGAATCAGATGAGCAAGCGGCAGGTAAATATCTGTTACATCTTGGAGACTAATCTGGTCATTAAAACTCTTAATCGAATCCAATTCCTCCTCGGTTAAAGGAGGTGTAGTTTTACGATGTAAAGATTGCCAAGTTCCGCGACTGATTTTTTCATAATGTATAAATTCGTTGGTCATAAAATTTCCTCGTTTGATACCTCAGTATACCATAATTTACAAAGAAAGACATCTGAATCATTTGAGAAAAAGCGCTTTCTTTGTTAGAATAGAGGTAGAATAAACATCAAAAGAGGTGATGTTATGAGAGTAGAAATAAGTGATAGAATACTAAAACTAAGTTGTTTACTTGTTGCTATTTTGTGGTTGTCTCCGACTTTGATTGAGTTTACCGTTAGTTTAGAAAGTCAAACCTATAGCTGGTCTGCCTTTGTCTTGTTGTTCTTGCTACCAATTATTGGTTTTATCTACTTGATTCTCGCCATTTTAACAAGAAAATGGTGGCTGATATTGATTGGTCTAGCTTGTCTATTTTCATTTTTTATTAGTATGTTCCTAGGTTATCTCTTCTTAGGGCCTTAGTTGGTATAGACCGTGTAAACGATTTAAAATATCTAAATTTTATGGTAAAATAATCCTATGAGTAAAATGTATTATGCAGAAAACCCAGATGCAGCCCATGATGTTCATGAACTTAGAGTTGAGCTACTTGGGCAAAAGATGACCTTTTTGACAGATGCTGGTGTCTTTAGTAAAAAAATGATTGATTTCGGAAGTCAGCTGTTGTTAAGATGTCTAGATGTCGAAAAAGATGAAAAAATTCTTGATGTTGGTTGTGGCTACGGTCCAATAGGTTTGTCTTTGGTTAAAGCTTATGGTGCCCAAGCGACCATGGTGGATATCAATAATCGTGCTTTGGATTTAGCCCAGCAAAATGCGGTAAAAAACAATGTTCAAGCGACTATCTTCCAGTCCAATATTTATGAGCAGGTAGAAGGTCAATTCGATCATGTCATTTCGAATCCGCCCATACGTGCAGGCAAGCAGGTCGTTCATGAAATCATCGAGAAAAGTATTGACTATCTTGTTGATGGTGGAGATTTGACTATTGTTATCCAGAAAAAACAAGGAGCTCCAAGTGCCAAAAACAAGATGGAAGAAATCTTTGGTAATTGTGAGGTCGTGAAGAAAGACAAGGGATATTATATCCTTAGAAGTGTGAAAGAATGAGAGCAGTAGATCTAATCCAGAAAAAAAGAGACGGTCAAGAACTAACCTCAAGTGAAATCAAATGGCTGGTAGAAGGCTATGTAGCTGGAACTGTTCCTGATTACCAAATGTCAGCTTTTGCCATGGCAGTTTACTTCCGAGGAATGACCACACAAGAAATTTCCGATCTGACGATGAACATGGTCAAGACAGGTCAGGAGTTTGATTTATCCGCTATTGAAGGTATCAAGGTCGATAAACACTCCACCGGGGGAGTAGGAGATAAGGTTACCTTGATTTTAGCTCCATTAGTCGCTAGTTTTGACGTACCAGTTGCCAAGATGAGTGGTAGAGGTCTAGGACATACTGGTGGAACAATCGATAAATTAGAATCTATCAAAGGTTTTCAAGTCGAACGCAGTCAGGATGACTTTATCAAACAGGTTCAAGATATCGGGGTTTCAGTTATTGGTCAATCTGACCAACTAGTCAAAGCGGATAAGTTGCTCTATGCACTACGTGATGTGACAGCAACAGTTGATACTATTCCACTGATTGCTAGTTCTGTCATGAGTAAAAAGATTGCAGCTGGAGCGGATGCTATTTTGCTGGATGTTACTGTCGGTGAAGGTGCCTTTATGAAGACAGTCGACGAGGCGCGTGAACTGGCTCAAACCATGGTAAGTCTCGGGAAAGCTGTTGGTCGCAAGACAGTAGCAGTCATTACGGATATGAGTCAACCTTTGGGACGTGCCATTGGGAATCGCTTGGAAATTCTAGAAGCGCTAGAAATTCTTCAGGGTAAAGGACGCGTGGATATTAGTCACTTTATCTGTGAGTTAGCCCAGATTATGCTTTCTCTGGCAAATGTTGAAAAAACAGTCGAGGAAGTAAGGCAACATCTTGAAAATGGGCAGGCCCTCAAGAAATTCGAAGCGATGGTCCTCGCTCAAGGTGGAGATTTAGAAGATCTTTATCGACCTGTAACAGTTGATCATGTGGTAGAAATTCCTGCTCAGGAAGATGGTGTTATTGAGGCACTGCCAGCCATGGAGTTCGGTCTTTTCGCTATGAGATTAGGTGCTGGTCGTGCAGTCAAAACAGATGCTCTTGATTATG
>CAKPXD010000132.1 GCA_934201655.1 uncultured Streptococcus sp.
GCTTGCAAATCTGGGCAGAACTCAGCTACCGCAATGATTTAGACCGTTTGTCAGCTCATTTCAAGACCAATACAGGTCTATCCGTTGAGGACTTTATGCAGCTTGATTTGGCCAATCTCTTGCCAGATCTACCAGACAATCTCAGTGGGATTAATCCCAATCGCTATGTCTTTTATCAGGATGTTCTCTGTCCAATCCTTGATAAGCACATGACCCCTGAACAGGACAAACCACACTTTGCCCAGGCAGCTGAGACTCTTTCTGATATTAAAGAAAAAGCTGGAGTCTACGCCTATCTTTTCGAAACTCAGGCCCAGTTGAATGCTATTCTAAGTGGCAAGGTTGATGTGGGCCGACGTATCCGTCAAGCCTATCAAACAGGTGACAAAGAGAACTTGCAACAAATTGCTAGGGAAGAATTACCAAAATTAAGAAGCCAGATTGAAACCTTCCACAAGTTCTTTAGCCACCAATGGTTGAAAGAAAACAAGGTCTTTGGTTTGGACACAGTCGATATCCGCATGGGTGGGCTCTTGCAACGTATCAAGCGAGCAGAAAGCCGTATCGAGGCTTATTTGGCTGGTCAAATTGACCGCATCGAAGAATTAGAAGTCGAAATTCTTCCATTTACTGACTTTTACGCAGATAAGGACTTCGCAGCCACAACAGCTAACCAGTGGCATACTATTGCGACAGCTTCGACTATTTACACGACCTAGAAAAACTCTATTCCAGAAGAAAGTTTCCCGTGAAACACACTTCTCATATAAAAAAGTTCTCCACATAAAATAATTTGTGGAGTTTTTTCTATAATTTGTAGTTTAAACTGTCCTAAAAATAAGAGTATACTATTTTTGTAAACGTTATCAAGACTAAAAATGTGAGATTATGAAGTTTTAGAAAAATAAAAAGGGAGGAAATTATGAATAAGTTTTCAAAAACTTTAAGAGATAATTGGATTTTTCTCTTAATGGTTTTACCAGGAACAATTTGGTTGATTTTATTCTTCTACATTCCAGTTTTTGGGAATGTGGTTGCCTTCAAAGACTACCATATGACTGGTGAAGGATTCGTCCACAGTATTATAAATAGTAAATGGGTCGGACTAGATAACTTTAAATTCTTGTTTAGTTCCAAGGATGCCTTTGTCATCACTCGAAACACTGTTCTTTACAACCTTGGATTTATTTTTATCGGTTTGATTGTGTCAGTTGGTATCGCCATTATCCTTAGTGAACTTCGCTCTAAGAGAATGGTTAAAATCTACCAAACCTCTATGTTGTTCCCTTACTTCCTATCTTGGGTTATCATCAGTTTCTTTACAGATGCTTTCCTAAACATCGATAAAGGGCTTATCAACCACACCTTGGAAGCTCTTGGCATGAAGGGGATTAACTTCTACGCTGACATCAGTATCTGGCCTTATCTTCTCCTCTTCCTAGGAATTTGGAAAGGGTTTGGATACAGTAGTGTGATGTACTACGCAACTATCATGGGTATTGACCCAACTTACTACGAAGCAGCGACAGTGGACGGTGCTAGCAAATGGCAACGTATCCGCAACGTAACCATTCCTCAGTTGACACCACTTGTGACAGTATTGACCATCCTTGCAGTCGGAAACATCTTCCGTGCAGACTTCGGTCTCTTCTACCAAATCCCTCACAACGCTGGTCAGCTCTATAGTGTAACAAATGTATTGGACGTCTATGTCTTTAACGGATTGACTCAGACAGCAGATATCGGTATGGCTTCAGCAGCCGGTCTCTATCAGTCAGTTGTCGGTTTGATTCTCGTTATCCTATCAAACTTACTTGCAAGACGTGTTGATCCTAACTCAGCACTATTCTAAAAAGGAGGAGCATATGGCAAAAAAAATTCAAAAAGAAAAAATTGATAATGTTGGCATACACTCCTTCAGCAAGAAAGCAGATATCTTCTTTAGTATCATATCTGGATTGCTAGCCTTCTCTTGTATCTTGCCTTTCATCTTTGTCATCATTATCTCAGTTACAGATGAGAAGAGTATTGTTCAATATGGATATAGCTTTTTCCCATCACAGTTTGGATTAGATGGTTTTGAGTTTTTAGCTCAGTTCAAAGATAAGATTTTACAAGCGCTCTTTATCTCAGTATTTGTGACAGTTGTCGGTACATTGACAAACGTATTCATCACAACAACATACGCTTATGCCATCTCACGTTCAACATTTAAGTATCGCAAATTCTTTACAATCTTTGCTCTTCTTAGTATGTTGTTCAATGCTGGTTTGGTACCAGGCTATATCGTGGTAACTCAGTTACTTCACTTGGGTGATACTATTTGGGCCTTGATTGTTCCGATGCTTCTATCACCATTCAACATCATGTTGATGCGTTCCTTCTTCAAGAAGACCATCCCAGAAGCAATCCTCGAATCAGCTCGTATCGATGGTGCCAGCGAGGCTCGTATCTTCTTCCAGATTTGTTTGCCACTGTCACTACCTGGTATAGCAACCATCACGCTTTTGACAGCGCTTGGATTCTGGAATGACTGGTTCAATGCCCTTCTTTACATCAAGAGTGACAACTTGTATCCATTGCAATATTTGCTCATGCAAATTCAAAACAACATGGATTACATCGCTAAGTCAGTTGGGATGTCAGGACAACTTGCAGTTGCCCTACCAAAAGAAACAGGTCGTATGGCCATGGTCGTAGTTGCGACTGTTCCAATTGCGATTCTCTATCCATTCTTCCAACGCTACTTTGTAAAAGGTTTAACTATCGGTGGTGTTAAAGAATAAGAGACACTGAGAAACAAGCTTTCTCTACCCTATCTAACTTTTCTTTGTTGAAAAGTAGATCACTAAAATTGTTTTAAATTTAAAAATAAAAAAAGGAGTTTTTATCATGAAAAACTGGAAAAAATATGCTTTTGCATCTGCTAGCCTTGTAGCTTTAGCTGCTAGCCTCGCTGCTTGTGGAAACCTTAAAGGTAACAACCAAAAAGCTGCTGACTCAGCTTCAGGTGACAAAACTGTTATCAAAATGTACCAAATCGGTGACAAACCAGATAACTTGGATGAATTGCTAGAAAATGCAAACAAAATCATCGGAGAAAAAGTTGGTGCTAAATTAGATATCCAATACCTTGGATGGGGTGACTACGGTAAGAAAATGTCAGTTATCACTTCATCAGGTGAAAACTATGATATCGCATTTGCAGATAACTACGTTGTAAACGCTCAAAAAGGTGCTTATGCTGACTTGACAGAATTGTACAAGAAAGAAGGAGCTGAGCTTTACAAAGCGCTTGACCCAGCTTACATCAAAGGTAACACTGTAAACGGTAAGATTTATTCTGTTCCAGTTGCAGCTAACGTTGCATCTTCACAAAACTTTGCTTTCAACGGCCCACTTCTTGAAAAATATGGAATCGATATCTCAGGTGTAACTTCATACGAAACACTTGAACCAGTATTGAAACAAATCAAAGAAAAAGCTCCAGACGTAATGCCATTCGCTGTTGGTAAAAACTTTATCCCATCAGAAAACTTTGACTACCCAGTTGCAAATGGTCTTCCATTCGTTATCGACCTTGAAGGCGACACTACTAAGATTGTAAACCGTTACGAAGTTCCTCGTTTCGTAGAACACTTGAAGACTCTTCACAAATACTATGAAGCAGGATACATTCCAAAAGACGTAGCAACAAGCGAAACTTCATATGACCTTACTCAAGATACTTGGCTTGTTCGTGAAGAAACAGTAGGACCAGCTGACTACGGTAGCAGCTTGCTTTCTCGTGTTGCTAACAGAGACATCCAAATCAAACCATTTACTAACTTCATCAAGAAAAACCAAACAACTCAAGTTGCAAACTTTGTAATCTCAAACAACTCTAAGAACAAAGAAAAAGCAATGGAAGTGTTGAACCTCTTGAACACTAACCCAGAACTCTTGAACGGACTTGTTTATGGACCAGAAGGCAAGAACTGGGAAAAAGTTGCAGGTAAAGAAAACCGTGTTAAAGTCCTTGATGGATACAAAGGAAACACTCACATGTCAGGATGGAACACTGGTAACAACTGGATCCTTTACAT
>CAKPXD010000133.1 GCA_934201655.1 uncultured Streptococcus sp.
TTGGAATGACCAAGTGGGAGCGACTCAAGAAGTTTGAAATTCCACTGGCCATGCCTGTCATTGTATCGGGGGTTCGAACAGCGACCGTTATGATTATTGGGACAGCGACTCTAGCAGCTCTTGTGGGAGCTGGTGGATTGGGCTCCTTTATCCTTTTGGGAATTGACCGTCGGAATGCGAGTCTCATTTTAATCGGAGCAATCTCATCAGCCATCTTGGCTATTCTCTTTAATGTCATACTCAAATGGTTGGAAAAGGCAAAGTTGCGTACGATTGTTTCGACCTTTGCTGTCATGGTCCTTGGTTTGGGAGTTAGTTATGTTCCAAGCATGATTCCTAATAAAGAGAAAGAAAATCTGCTTATAGCTGGGAAGTTGGGACCTGAACCTGAGATTCTCATGAATATGTATAAACTTCTCATCGAGGAAAATACGGATATGACGGTGACGGTTAAACCCAATTTTGGGAAGACAGACTTTCTTTACCAAGCGCTGAAAAAAGGGGACATTGATATCTATCCAGAATTTTCTGGAACAGTGACAGAGAGTCTCCTCCAATCATCTCCACAAATTGGGCATGACCCGGAAAAGGTTTACGAGGTGGCTCGTGACGGCATTGCCAAACAGGATCAACTAGCTTTTCTTAAACCCATGGCTTATCAAAATACTTATGCTATAGCAGTTCCTAAAAAAATTGCGCAAGAATATGGGCTTAAGACGATTTCAGACTTGAAAAAAGTAGAAGGACAGCTCAAGGCGGGATTCACTCTGGAGTTTAATGACCGTGAGGATGGAAACAAGGGCTTGCAGTCTGTTTATGGATTGAATCTCAATGTGGCAACTATGGAGCCAGCTCTTCGCTATCAAGCTATCCAGTCAGGAGATATTCAAATTACAGATGCTTACTCAACAGATGCTGAAATTGCTCGCTATGATTTAGTGGTTTTGGAGGATGATAAACAACTCTTCCCACCATATCAAGGTGCACCACTTATGAAAGCTGAATTACTCGAAAAACATCCTGAGTTGGAAGCAGTCCTCAATAAATTAGCTGGTAAAATTACAGAAAGCCAGATGAGTCAGCTCAACTATCAGGTTGGTGTGGAAGGCAAGTCGGCCGAAACAGTAGCGCGTGATTTTCTCCTTCAAGAAGGAATACTTCAAAAATAAATATAGAAATTACTTTATACTAACATAAACCCCATCTTTCTTTTTAGATAAGATGGGGTTTTTGTATTAGAATAAAAGTAGTATAAGTGTCAATACTATAGCAAATGTAATTCTGATGATATGGTGAGACTTTTTAAAGGTTCCTTTCTGTTTGTCATTCCAATAGGCTCCGTAGCAAATCAAACCACAGCCAATCAGCCAAATAGATAGTGCGACAATCGGCAAAAAGAAGTAGCAGAAGATAGATAAGGTAGCAAAGAAGTAGAGGAAGATAGATAAGGTAGCAAGGATACTTCCGATAAGGAGAAGCTGATTTCCTAGGGGATTCCTGCCTTTTCTTAATTCTGAAAGGCTAGCCAATAAATGATGAAGAGGAAAAGCAAGAAGTAAGAAGGCTATCAAAATAACAAGAATAATAACGAAGTTCATAAGATTTCCTCTCTAGCTAGAATAATGATGATTTATTTTTGTTTGTTTGTCATTTCCATGACGTCTAAGTAAAATCTCACTACTTGGTCTTCCTTATAAGATTTTCCTTTTTTTAACCACCAGGTCAGTGTTTCAATAAAATTGCTGACAACAAAATGCTTGAGGTAGGAAGCAGAAATCTTAGGATAGGAAACTTGCAAGTCCTCTGCGACCATAGGATAAACATGATGTTCCAATTCTTTTTGCAATTGACGAAGGAAGTAGTCATTTTTTGAAAAAAGAAGGCTGGTGACATGGTCTTGATTTTTCTTAAAATGCAAAAAAATATGTGTCAAATATGCTTCGATGCTAATATTTTCCTCGCGTTCAAAAAGATGATGAAAGAGATAACGGCAGAGCTCATCTAGGAGTAATTCCTTACTTTCATAATGACTGTAGAAGGTTGAACGACCAACGTCGGCTAGGTCGATGATCTCTTGGACCGTGATGGATTCATAATCTTTTTGATTTAGTAATTGTAAAAAAGCAGTATAGATAGCTTTCCGAGTCTTGGTAATACGACGATCTTGAGTAGTCATATGGACACTTTGAACAAACTGTTCAGTATCTTATAAAGTAAACAGTTTGCTCCTATCCTTTCTGTAATGAATGTTAGATAATGATAATGAACAGGATGTTCATGAATCTATTATATCAGAGGAAACAGGATTATGAAGACAAAACATGCAGTTTGGTTAGCTTTTTTCTTGAATTTGAGTTATGCTATTGTCGAGTTTATCGCTGGAGGGTTATTTGGTTCCAGTGCAGTTCTTGCTGATTCCGTTCATGACATGGGAGATGCAATCGCAATTGGGGTATCAGCCTTTCTTGAAACAATCTCTAATCGTGAAGAAGATAGTCATTACACCTTGGGTTACAAACGATTTAGCCTTTTGGGGGCCATGGTAACGGCTGTGATTCTGATGACAGGATCTGTTCTGGTAATCTTGGGAAATATAACGAAACTCTTTCATCCACAAGCGGTCAATGATGAAGGAATCCTCTGGTTAGGAATCATTGCTATCAGCGTTAATGTAATAGCAAGTCTAGTAGTTCGTAAGGGAAAAACCAAGAATGAGTCTATTTTGAGCCTTCATTTTCTAGAAGATACTCTGGGGTGGGTGGCTGTTATCCTGATGGCCATTGTTCTCCGATTTACCGACTGGTATATTCTGGATCCGCTCTTATCTCTTGTCATCTCTATCTTTATTCTGTCAAAAGCTATTCCACGTTTTTGGTCCACGCTTAAGATTTTCTTAGATGCTGTACCGGAAGGAGTAGATATCAAGCAAGTAAAAAGCGACTTGGAGCAGTTGGACCATGTTGCTAGCCTTAATCAGCTCAATCTCTGGACCATGGATGGTTTGGAGAAAAATGCCATTGTCCATGTTTGTCTAAAAGAAATTGAACAGATGGAGCTTTGCAAGGAATCGATTCGAAGCAAACTCAAAGATTGTGGTTTTCAAAATATCACCATTGAGATTGACGCAGACCTAGCAAGTCATCAAACTCATAAGCGAAATATGGAAGAGCTAGAAGCAGTCCAAAACCATGGACATGAACATCATCATTGATGAGGCGTAGTATAAGTGAGCGAAAGCTTCATAAATAGTGTATACTTGAAATAAGTTAGATACAGAGAGGTAATTGTTTATGAAATCAGCAGTTTATACCAAGGCAGGTCAGGTTGGTATTGAAGAGGTTAAACCTCCAAGCATTCAAGAAGCGGATGATGTGATTATCCGTGTGGTTCGTGCTTGCGTATGTGGTTCAGACCTATGGAGTTACCGAAATCCAGATATTAAAGCGGGTCACAAAAATAGTGGACACGAAGCAATTGGAATCGTTGAAGAAACTGGAGAGGCCATTACAACAGTCAAGCCCGGTGATTTTGTGATTGTACCATTTACTCATGGCTGTGGGGAATGCGACGCTTGTCGTGCTGGATTTGATGGTTCTTGTGACAATCATCTTGGAAATAATCTAGGAGGAAATTTCCAAGCTGAATATCTCCGTTTCCACTACGCTAATTGGGCACTTGTGAAAATTCCAGGTCAACCTTCAGATTATAGCGAAGGCATGCTCAAGTCACTTTTGACACTTGCTGATGTCATGCCGACCGGTTACCATGCAGCGCGTGTAGCTAATGTGCAAAAAGGTGACAAGGTAGTCGTTATTGGTGACGGTGCCGTAGGCCAATGTGCTGTCATTGCAGCTAAGATGCGTGGAGCTTCTCAAATTGTCCTTATGAGTCGCCACGAAGACCGTCAAAAGATGGCTTTGGAGTCAGGCGCGACAGCAGTCGTAGCTGAGCGTGGCGAAGAAGGGATTGCCAAAGTGCGAGAAATTCTCGGTGGTGGAGCAGATGCAGCTCTTGAATGTGTGGGTACTGAAGCAGCTGTCGACCAAGCTCTCGGTGTTCTCCATAATGGCGGGCGTTTAGGTT
>CAKPXD010000134.1 GCA_934201655.1 uncultured Streptococcus sp.
CTCTGGCTGGTACTCAGTATCCGATGAGGAATTCTTTACAGAAAGCCAACTTGCGGAAGTTTTCCGTGATGAAGCTGGAAATGTGACGGGTGGTATCGCTCCATCAGGTCACGAGGTTGAATGGGTTTCAGAAGAATCTTACTTCCTTCGCCTCAGCAAATACCAAGACCGCTTGGTCGAATTTTTCAAATCACATCCTGACTTCATCACTCCTGATGGACGTCTCAATGAAATGTTGAAAAACTTTATTGAACCAGGTTTAGAAGACTTGGCGGTTTCTCGTACAACCTTTACCTGGGGTGTACCAGTTCCATCAAATCCTAAACACGTTGTCTACGTTTGGATTGATGCCCTTCTTAACTATGCGACAGCTCTTGGTTATGGTCAAGATGAACATGGCAACTTTGACAAGTTCTGGAATGGAACAGTCTTCCATATGGTTGGGAAAGACATCCTTCGTTTCCACTCCATCTACTGGCCAATCCTTCTTATGATGTTGGATATGAAATTGCCTGATCGTTTGATTGCCCACGGTTGGTTTGTCATGAAAGACGGTAAGATGTCTAAGTCTAAAGGGAATGTCGTTTATCCTGAAATGTTAGTAGAGCGCTATGGTCTCGATCCACTTCGTTACTACCTCATGCGTAGCCTTCCAGTTGGTTCAGACGGGACCTTCACTCCAGAGGACTATGTAGGTCGTATCAACTATGAATTGGCAAATGACCTCGGAAACCTCCTCAACCGTACGGTTTCAATGATTAACAAGTACTTTGATGGTCAAATCCCTGCCTATGTAGAAGGTGTAACAGACTTTGACAATGCTCTTTCTGACGTTGCAGCACAATCAATCGCTGACTACCACACCTATATGGAAGCAGTTGATTACCCACGTGCACTTGAAGCAGTCTGGACCCTCATCTCTCGTACCAATAAATACATCGATGAGACAGCTCCATGGGTACTGGCTAAGGACGAAGCGCACCGTGAGCAATTAGCAAGTGTGATGAGCCACTTGGCAGCTAGCCTTCGTGTCGTCGCTCACTTGATTGAGCCATTTATGATGGAAACCAGTCGTGCAGTCTTGACACAACTTGGTCTAGCAGAAGTTTCTAGCCTTGAAAACTTGAGCTTGGCTGATTTCCCTGCAGGTGTGACTGTAGTGGCCAAAGGAACACCAATCTTCCCACGTCTCGATATGGAAGAAGAAATTGCCTATATCAAAGAACAAATGGAAGGCAACAAGCCTGCCGTCGAAAAAGAGTGGAATCCAGATGAAGTCGAACTCAAACTAAACAAGGAAGAAATCAAGTTTGAAGACTTCGATAAGGTTGAAATTCGTGTTGCTGAAGTAAAAGAAGTTTCTAAAGTAGAAGGTTCTGATAAGTTGCTTCAATTCCGCTTAGATGCTGGTGATGGTCAAGATCGTCAAATCCTTTCTGGTATTGCAAAATACTATCCAAACGAACAAGAATTGGTCGGCAAGAAAGTCCAAATCGTTGCCAACCTCAAACCACGTAAAATGATGAAAAAATATGTCAGCCAAGGGATGATCCTCTCAGCTGAACATGATGGCAAATTAACCCTTCTCACAGTAGATCCAGCTGTACCAAATGGAAGTGTGATCGGCTAAGATTAAAAAAAGAACCAGTTTGAACTGGTTCTTTTCTTTTGTAATGTAGTAGTTGATAAAAGTGTCATTCTACTTTATAATGAATGAAAACGGAGGAAATTGCCATGAAATACATTCCATTTGGTCAAGAGAAAAGAGGATTGTCCGAAATCATTCTAGGCATGATGCGAATCAGTGACAAGTCGGTCAAAGAAGTGGAGGAGCTGGTTGAAACAGCCCTATCTGTAGGAATTAATGCCTTTGATTTGGCAGATATCTACGGTGGTGGACGTTGCGAAGAATTACTGGGTCAAGTGTTAAATAATCGTCCTGACCTGCGAGAAAAGATGTGGATCCAGTCCAAGTGTGGCATTCGCATAGAAGAATTTACCTATTTTGATTTTTCAAAAGATTATATTTTAGAGTCAGTTGATGGGATTCTACAACGATTGCAGGTTGATTATTTAGATAGCTTGCTTCTCCATCGTCCAGATGCTTTGATGGAAGCTAATCAAGTGGCTCAAGCTTTTGAAATTCTACACAAATCAGGTAAAGTTCGAGACTTCGGTGTGTCCAATCAAAATCCTATGATGATGGAATTGCTGAAGAAAGAGGTCAAACAACCTTTGTCTATCAATCAATTACAACTAAGCGCAGCTTTCACGCCAGGATTTGAATCAGGTTTCCATGTCAATATGGAAGGTGACAAGGCAGCTTTGCGTGATGGTAGCGTCTTTGAATACTGCAAATTAAACGACATGGTTATTCAGGCCTGGTCAGTCTTGCAGTTCGGATATTTCAAAGGGAATTTTGTCGGCAATGAGAAGTTTCAACAACTAAACCAAGTCCTAAATCGATTAACCTTAAAATACGGTGTAAGTCCATCAGCTATTGCTATCGCTTGGGTGTTACGCTATCCAGCCAAGATGCAGGCAGTAGTAGGAACAACTAACCCTAAACATTTGATAGAAGTAAGCCAAGCAAGTAATGTTAATCTAACTCGAAAAGAATGGTATGAGATTTACCTAGCAGCAGGGAATGATTTGCCATAGGAAAAATGCATTTTAAGAAATCACAGTCAAAAAGCCGTTGGTAAACGGTTTTTTGTTATAATGAAATTAAGATTTATAGATAACAAAGGAGAGAAACATGACATTTGAAGAAATTTTACCTGGACTAAAGGCTAAGAAAAAATATGTACGAACTGGCTGGGGTGGGGCTGAAAACTATGTGCAGCTTTTTGATACCATCGAGCAAAATGGCGTCGCCCTTGAAGTGACACCCTATTTCCTCATTAACGTATCTGGTGAAGGAGAAGGTTTTTCTATGTGGAGTCCAACTCCTTGTGATGTCTTAGCGACGGATTGGGTGGAAGTCCATGACTAAACGTGTATTGATTACAGGTGTTAGCTCAGGGATTGGTCTGGCTCAAGCTCGACTCTTTTTAGAAAAAGGTTATCAGGTTTTTGGAGTGGATCAGGGTGAAAATCCTGAATTACAGGGTGATTTTCACTTTTTACAACGTGATTTAACACTTGACTTGGAACCAATTTTTGACTGGTGTCCTCAGGTAGATGTTCTCTGCAATACAGCTGGGGTTTTGGATGACTACAAACCTTTACTAGAACAATCTGCTCAGGAAATCCAAGAGATTTTTGAAATCAACTATGTGACACCAGTAGAGTTGACGCGACATTATCTTACGCTAATGCTGGAGAATAAAAAAGGGATTATCATCAATATGTGCTCCATTGCTTCAAGTCTGGCAGGCGGAGGTGGGCACGCCTATACCTCGTCTAAACATGCCTTGGCAGGATTTACCAAGCAGTTGGCTCTAGACTATGCTGAAGCTGGGATTCAGGTCTTTGGCATTGCTCCTGGTGCAGTTAAGACTGGTATGACAGCAGCTGACTTTGAGCCAGGTGGTCTGGCAGACTGGGTAGCAAGTGAAACACCTATCAAACGCTGGATTGAGCCAGAGGAAGTGGCAGAAGTCAGCCTCTTTTTAGCAAGCGGAAAGGCAAGCGCCATGCAAGGACAAATCTTGACTATTGATGGTGGCTGGAGCTTGAAGTAGGAGAATCTGATGGAAATCAAAAAACACTTTGGTGTCTATGGCATTTGCTTTGAAAATGGGAAATTGCTTTGCATTGAGAAAACGAGAGGACCTTATCAGCATCGTTTTGACCTACCAGGTGGTAGCCAGGAAGTAGGGGAGGGACTGACTGAAACCCTCAAGAGAGAAGTTCTGGAAGAGACGGGTTATATGCTTAGCCAGTATTCAAATCCTAGGATTTATGATGTGCTGGTTTATGAAGAAGGGCAAGACTTCGCCGTACACCATATCATGGCCTTTTATGATATCGTACTCGATTTCGAACGCTCTCAAAAATCCCTTCCTCATGAAGTTCTTGATGGAAGTAATGATTCAGCAAATGC
>CAKPXD010000135.1 GCA_934201655.1 uncultured Streptococcus sp.
TTATCTATGATGTTCTTCCTAAAGTTGGGGACGTCAATACTCTGGATGCTTCAGCCCGTAAGACAGAATACACCGTTAGTCTTCGTGGACCAGTGACTGCTCCAGAAGGGTGGACAGTATACTACACAACAGATACTACAGTTACAGCTAGTACCATGGCACAAGCTGCAGATAAAGATATTTGGTCAGCAGATATCACAGACTATAGTAAAGTAACAGGAATTAAGATTGTTGCTAACGAAGGAACCACTATTGATGCTCGTAGTCAAGTAGATATTGCTGTACCTGTTGTCAATCCAAGTGAATTGACAGAGCAAGTTAAACAATTGATGCTAGATCGTACAGAAGACAACAAGGACAACGGTGGCCGTTCAGGTGTCGTCCAAGCTCATAACCAATTTGGTTACAAGGCTAAAGGTCATGAAGGAAACCGTGAGTCTAACACAGTAACTTCTCAAATCTTTGCGGC
Organism: uncultured Streptococcus sp.; assembly: GCA_934201655.1. GTDB lineage: Bacteria > Bacillota > Bacilli > Lactobacillales > Streptococcaceae > Streptococcus. Next base: position 470 of record CAKPXD010000135.1, read on the forward strand.
TAGCTTCCATGTGAAGAAAGTGGATAAAGACGATACTAGCAAAGGACTAGCTGGTGCTGAGTTCAACTTGTTGGATTCAACTGGTGCTATCCTTGCGACTCAAGTTTCTGATAAGGATGGAAATCTTGCTTTTACAACCTTAACAGAAGGAACTTATACTCTTAAAGAAACTAAAGCACCAACTAATTATAAGTTGGATGAAACCGAACATGCAGTAGTTGTGACTTACGATGCGGACCAACAAATCTATCATGTCACTATTGATGGAGAAGCTGTCGGTTCAAAAGCTTCACCAAAACTAATCACAAATGAGAATGATATCAAATATCTCAATCTAGAAGCGACTAAAGTTTGGGATGACCAAGACAACGTAGAAGGTCTTCGTCCTGAATCCATCGAGTTCCAATTGTACAAAAATGGAAAAGCAGAAGGCAAACCAGTAGCACTTTCAGCAGGAAGTGACTGGAAAGTAACCTTTAGCAATCTTCCAGATAAAGATAGCAATGGTAACCTTATCAGCTATACAGTAAAAGAAGTTAAAGTACCAACTTATTACACAGTTGATAAAGAAGAAGCTCAATTTGTAGATGGAAAAGCAACAATTACCAATAAGCGTACTCCTGAAACAACAGAAGTAACTGTGAAAAAAGTTTGGGATGATGCTAAAAATCAAGACGGTCTCCGTCCTGCCAGCATTACAGTTCATCTCTTAGCTAATGGTGAGAAAGTCCAAACAGCAACAGTTTCTGGTGAGGGTGAAACATGGAGTTATACCTTCACAAACCTACCAGTCTATAAAAAAGGTCAAAAAATCATCTACACTGTGACAGAAGATACTGTAGCAAACTACTCAACAGCTATCGACGGTACAACTATTACAAACACTTACAAACCAGGTAAAACTAGTTTAACAGTGACTAAGAAATGGGATGATGCAGAAAACCAAGACGGCCTTCGTCCAAAGACTATCAAGGTTCAACTCTATGCCGATGGTCAAGAATTAGGTAAAGTAGTAGAGCTTTCTGAAGATAACAAATGGACTTACACCTTCTCTGATTTGGATGAGAAAAAAGATGGCAAAGCTGTTCAATATACAGTGAAAGAAACAGAAGTGCCTGAAGGTTATACTCAAACGGTCGAAGCAACCAATCCAGGTCAGGTAGTGATTACGAATACCCACACTCCTTCTAAGACTAAAGTTCAAGTAACCAAGAAATGGGATGACGCTAATAACCAAGATGGCCTACGTCCAGCATCAATTACGGTTAGACTCTATAAGGATGGTGCACCTACAGACCAGACTCTTGAATTGTCAGAAGCTAATCAATGGCATGGAACCTTTGAAAACCTTGATGTAAATGCAGCTGGTAAGGCCCTTAACTACACTGTAAAAGAAGAGAATGTCCCAGAAGGCTATACTCTTTCGATTGATGACAAGGATCCAGCTCATCCTGTCTTAACCAATAAGCATGAACCAACTGTCACTCAGGTTAAGGTCACAAAGAAATGGGATGACGCTAATAACCAAGATGGCCTACGTCCAAAAGAAATTCGCGTCCAATTGTATGCGGGTGATCAAAAGCTAGTCAAGGAAGTTGTCTTGTCTGCAGACAATAAATGGACTCATACCTTTGAGAAACTTGCTGAAAAAGCAAACGGACAAGATATTCACTATTCTGTGAAAGAAGTGGACGTTCCGGAAGGTTACACCGTAACAGAAGAGAGTAAGGAGAAGGGTGATGTCGTCTTGACCAACACGCACACTCCAAGTACGGTGGATATCCCAGTCACTAAGATCTGGGTGGACAATGACAACCAAGATGGTCTTCGTCCGGCTAAAATCACTGTGAAGCTTCTGGCCAATGGTGGAGAAGTGGCTCGCAAATATATTACAAGCGAGACCGATTGGAAAGAAACCTTTACTGGCCTTCCTAAGTTTAAGGATGGCAAGGAAATCGTCTACACCCTTCAAGAAGAAAATGTTGAAAATTATTCACCAAGCATTGACCAAGAAAGCTATACTATTACCAATACGCACACTCCAGGTAAGACCACCCTCTCTGTAACCAAACAGTGGGATGACCAAGAGGACAAAGATGGCCTTCGTCCGAAGAGTGTGAAAGTGCAGCTATATGCGGACGGTAAGAAATCTGGTGAAGTCATTGAGTTGTCAGCTGAGAACAAGTGGACTCATACCTTTGCGGATCTAGACAAGAATGTCAAGGGCAAAGCTGTCACCTATACGGTGGAAGAAGTCGATGTTCCAACCGGTTACCAAGTGACGAAAACAGAGGATGGTCAAGGTAATGTTGTTCTGACCAATAAACATGAACCAACAGAGCCAGTGACACCAGAACCTAAGAAACCAGGTAAGAAGGTTGGTATCTTGCCAAGCACTGGTACCACTATCTCCTTGATTAGCTTGGTATTAGCCTTTGTAGTCGCAAGCGGTGCAGCTTATCTCCTTAAAAAGAAGAAAAAATAAGCGCATGGTTTGATCTAACTAATCGAGAGTATTAAAGAGGCCCTTAGGGGCCTCTTTAGAATAGAGATAAAGCATTCTTAAAAACTTTCCTTAGGTGAGGGCGGACGTCAGCGAACTTCTATGAAGTTCCATGACTTAGTTTTGAACCTAAAGTTTCAAAACTCCCGAGTGCTTGAAACTTTAGGTTTCAAGCACTTCTCTCACAGCGGATGTGTGAAAAAAAATACAAAAAAATTCTTGACAAACTAAAAAATTAGCGTTATCATTAACTAGTTAATTAACTGTTTAATAAACCGATTAAGAAAAAGAAAGGATTTATACATGTTTGGGAGGAAACTAAGGGCCTTAGGAATAGGATTCATCTGCCTTTTGTTGCTAGTGGCTTGTGGGAGCCAGAGGAGTTCGGGAGCTGGCTCTACTAAAAAGGGGCTTAAAATTGTGACGAGTTTCTATCCTGTCTATTCCCTGGTCAAGGAAATTTCAGGCGATCGAAACGAAGTATGGATGGTTCAGTCAGGTGCTGGGATTCATGATTACGAACCTTCGGCCAAGGAGACAGCCCAGATCTATGATGCGGATGTCTTCGTCTACCATTCTCAAACACTCGAATCTTGGGCTGGACGTCTAGATCCTAGCTTGCAAGACTCGAAACTGCGGGTCATCGAAGCCAGCAAGGGAATGGAATTGGATAAGGTCGCTGGCTTAGAAGATATTGAGGATACGGAAGGGAAGGATGCAAAACACTTGTATGACCCTCATACCTGGATGGATCCACTGAAAATCGCCGAAGAAGGGAAGATCATCGCCAAAGAGTTGGGAGACATCGATCCAGAAAATAGAAGTTATTATGAGGCTAATGCCCAAAAGCTTGCAAAACGCTGTGAGGCTTTGGTGGACAAATACCAACCTCTCTTTGAAAAAGCGACACAAAAAACCTTTGTGACTCAGCATACAGCCTTTTCTTATTTAGCCAAGCGCTTTGGTTTGAAACAATTAGGAATTGCAGGAATCTCGCCTGAGCAGG
>CAKPXD010000136.1 GCA_934201655.1 uncultured Streptococcus sp.
AACAAGAACTTCAAGACCTGCTTCAGTTACAAGACCAAGAGCATGTTTAGTTGGGAAGACGCTTGATACAGTACCAGAAACTGGAGATACAATGTTTCCGTTTGCTGGTTCTACTGCAAATCCATCACCCATCATTTTTTGTGAAAAGACTGGATCCTTAACTTGTTCCAATTCAATGACTTGACCATCAGCAACTGAATAAACTTCTTCAGTTACACCTTTGTAGACAACAGTATCTTTTTGAGCTGCTGCCATTTGACTTGGAAGAGTTTCAGGAATCACTTCTCCAGAATCAAGAATATCTTGGATATCTGATTTCAAAACGTCAGCTTTAGGTCCGTAGATAGCTTGGACACCTTGTCCTTTCATGACAAGTCCCATAGCTCCTTCAGCTTTCCATTGTTCTTCTGTTCCAACTTTTTCTGCATCTTTTACAGTAACGCGAAGACGAGTCATACATGCGTCGACATCAACGATGTTCGCACGTCCACCAAGAAGGTTGATGATGTTAACTGCTTGAGAAGCTTCTGCAACTTTAGTTTCACCGGCAGCTGAAGATTCAGAAGAACCATCTGCATTTTCGTAGTTACCGTTACGTCCTGGAGTTGCATAGTTGAATTTCTTAATCATGAAATTAGCGATAAAGTACATGATAACTGCAAAGAGGACAGTTACCCAGATAAAGTTAACAATATCCATACCAATACCAGCGTTGATAGCTAGCGGAGTACGAGTCAAGAATTCGATTGAACCGAATGAGTGCACACGAAGGTTCACAATATCAGCCATTGCAAAGGCAGCACCTTGAACAAGAGCATAAACAAGGTAAAGCGGTGTTGCGATGAACATGAACATGTACTCAATTGGTTCAGTTACCCCTGTCAAGAATGTTGCAAGAGCAGTTGCGATCATCATACCTTTGTATTGGTGTTTCTTATCTGGATCAACGTTACGGTAGATAGCCACAATTACACCCATCAAGATACCAAACGAACCAATCATTTGTCCAACTTTGAAACGAGCTGGATGTACTGTATCTAACAAGTGTTGGTATTGGGCTGCGTCAGTACCTTTAAGGTTTACAAGGTCTGTTACCCATGCAAGCCAAAGTGGATCTTGACCAAATACTTGCGTTCCTTTTGCTGCACCAGTCATCACATCATAAGTACCACCAAGAGCTGTGTAGTTCATTGGGATTGTCAACATATGGTGAAGTCCAAATGGCAAGAGCAAGCGTTCCAAAGTACCATACAGGAATGGTGCTAGGACTGGAGCTGTTTCTTGAGAGTTAGCGATCCAGATACCAAAGCTGTTAATACCTGTCTGAACAAGTGGCCAGAAAATTGAAAGCAAGATTGCCGCAATTACTGAACGTAGAATAACTACAAACGGTACAAAACGTTTTCCGTTAAAGAATGAAAGTGCATCAGGAAGCTTACGGAAATTGTAGTATTTGTTAAAGGCAGTTGCCCCAATAAAACCAGAAATAATCCCTACGAAGACACCCATGTTCAATGCTGGAGCTTCAAACACACTGATGAAGTAATCAGAAACTTTGATAGAGTTACCAAAGATTGTTGAAACCATTGCATTAGGATCTTTCAACATATCACCACTAACACTAAAGATAGCACCAGTGATACGGTTGATCAAGATAAAGGCAAGTCCTGCTGCAAAGGCACCACCTGCACGTTCTTTAGCCCAGCTTCCTCCGATAGCTAGAGCAAATAAAATGTGAAGGTTAACGATAACTCCCCAACCGATTTGCTCAAGAATTCCACCTGTAACAACAAGTGGCGCAAAGTTAGGATTAATCATTGCAAGTGACTTACCGATTGAAATCATCAATCCAGCCGCTGGCATAACAGCGATAACCACCATTAGAGCCTTACCGAATTTTTGCCAAAATTCGAAAGACAAAACATTTTTGAATGTAGCTTTCATCATTCAAATCTCCTTATTTTATTTTAGTGCAAACGATTTACGAAAACGTTTGCACCGTTAACACCTCTATTATACCACTTTAATTTTTTTTGTAAAGGATTTATATAAAATTTTTTGATTTTAAAAATTTCTTACTTCTCTTCAATTGTTTACTAACTTTGAGTTTACTTGGGTTTTCTGATATAATATTAGCTATGAAATCCTATAATACCTTGAATGATTATTATCGAAATTTATTCGGAGAAAAAACTTTCAAAGTTCCTATCGATGCTGGATTTGATTGTCCCAATCGTGATGGTACAGTAGCTCATGGAGGTTGTACTTTCTGTACGGTTTCTGGATCTGGTGATGCTATCGTTGCACCTGACGCTCCTATTCGTGAGCAATTTTACAAGGAAATTGACTTTATGCACCGCAAATGGCCAGATGTCAGAAAATATCTGGTTTATTTCCAAAACTTTACTAATACTCATGAAAAGCTCGAAGTCATTCGCGAACGCTATGAACAAGCTATTAATGAACCTGGAGTTGTTGGCATCAATATTGGAACTCGACCAGATTGCCTGCCTGATGAGACTATCGAATACTTGGCAGAACTATCAGAGCGAATGCATGTTACTGTAGAGTTAGGTTTACAAACAACCTATGAGGAAACTTCTGAATTGATTAACCGTGCCCACTCCTATGAACTCTACGTGGAGACGGTCAAGCGCTTGAGAAAATATCCCAAGATTGAAATTGTTGCTCACTTGATCAATGGTTTGCCTGGTGAAACTCATGAAATGATGGTGGAAAATGTTCGACGTTGTGTGACAGATAATGATATTCAAGGGATTAAGCTTCACCTACTTCACCTCATGACCAATACTCGGATGCAGCGAGATTATCACGAAGGTCGTTTGCAGCTCATGAGTCAGGATGAATATGTCAAGGTTATCTGTGACCAACTAGAAATTATTCCCAAACATATTGTTATTCATCGCATAACAGGAGATGCACCTAGAGATATGTTGATTGGTCCTATGTGGAGTCTCAACAAATGGGAAGTTCTAAACAGCATCGAAGCTGAAATGAGACGTCGAGGTAGTGTCCAAGGATGCAAGGCTGTAAAACAGGAGTTTATGAATGAAAAGACCACTTGAAATGGCGCATGATTTTCTTGCCCAAGTCATCACAAAAGATGATGTTGTTGTAGATGCGACCATGGGAAATGGACATGATACGCTTTTCCTTGCCAAATTAGCTAAACAAGTCTACGCTTTTGATATACAAGAACAAGCTCTAGAAAAGACTAGTCAACGTCTCCAAGAAGTAGGTTTGTCCAATGCAGAATTAATCCTACAAGGTCATGAGACTGTGGATCAATTTGTGACCGAACTCAAGGCAGCCATCTTCAATCTAGGTTATCTGCCTTCTGCAGATAAAAGCATTATCACTCAACCTCACACAACCATTGAGGCACTAGATAAACTCTGTCAGATGCTCGTTAAAGGCGGACGAATAGCCATCATGATTTATTACGGGCATGAAGGCGGAGATATAGAACGGGATGCAGTTATGGATTATGTTAGTCAGTTACCACAACAAGAATATACTGCTACTATCTATCGCACCCTCAATCAAATCAACAATCCACCATTTTTAGTTATGATTGAAAAATTAGAAAGGTATCGCCATGGATAAACAATACCTAAAAGATAAAATCGAAGCTCTTCGTCACAACTTTGTCGAGTCAACCCAACATGAACGTGCAGTTGGTATTTTGGATGAAGCACATATGAGTAAAAAAATGCTGAAAATCAAGAAGAAAATGATTTCACTTGAAATGGAGCGTTGTCAGAAGAAAATCGAGCATAAGGACTACTCAAAAATTGATCAAAAGATTCAAGAACAAAAGGAACTTTTTGAAAATTGTCGTAAACAAAAATAGGGAGGTGGAAAATGAATTTACTTTTTTATCTCTTGGTATTTTTACTAGTTCTTATTGTTTCTAGTA
>CAKPXD010000137.1 GCA_934201655.1 uncultured Streptococcus sp.
ACTTCAAACTTGAAAACAACCACGCTTTCCTTCCAGGTGCTGTTTCACGTAAGAAACAAGTGGTACCACAATTGACTGAAAGCTTTAATGCATAATCATAGATGGGGAAGCCCATTGTTAAAAAGGAGTTTCGGCTCCTTTTTTGCTAGGAGAGAAAGATGTTAGAAAATGGCGATTTGATTTTTGTGAGAGAAGATACAGAAATGGGGCAGGCTATCCAGGCTTCTACAGGTAACTACAGTCACGTGGCCATCTTTTTGGACGGACAGGTCTATCATGCCACGGTAGAAGGTGGCGTCCTTACCCAGGCCCCTGAAGATTTCTTTGAAGCTGAAAGAATCTATGATCTTTATCGCTATGCGGAGATTGATTGTACAGAGGTTAAAAAGCAGGCAGAGAACCTTTTAGGGGCTCCCTACAATGCTTCCTTTTATCCGGATGGAGATGGTTATTACTGTTCCCAGTTCATTGCTGAACTACTTCCTATTTTTGAGACCATTCCCATGAAATTTGGGAATGATACTCAGGAAATTAGTGATTTCTGGAGTGAATACTATAGAGAACTAGGGCTAGATGTACCTTTGAATCAGCCTGGCACTAATCCGAGTCATTTAGCAACATCACCACTTTTAGTTTGTAAAGAAAGGAATCTTCATGATTCAGATTTTTAATTCATCTCGTTTGACACGGCAGCCATTCTTTAGAGATTTAGTTGACTATCTTGATCAGCATGATGATGTTATTCTCCGTGAAATCAAGGCTCAGTTTCCAGGGGTTGCAGTTGACAAGTACTTGGAGGAATATATTAAAGCTGGTTTCATCCTTCGAGAAAACAAACGCTATTATCTTAATCTCCCATTTCTAGAATCTACAAATTATCTTGAACTAGACCAAGAAGTCTTTGTGAGGGATGATAGTCCTATCTATCAAGAAATCCTGGAGAAAGATTTTAAGACAGAATTGCGCAATCAAACCAATGCGGCTATCCTAGAAGAACACACCGATTTTGCAAGGGAAAAGATGACCTTGTCTAATTACTTCTACAAGGTCAAGTTCCAGTATCCACTGACGGAAGAACAGCAGAGACTGTATGAAATTTTAGGGGATGTCAATCCTGAGTATGCTCTCAAGTACATGACTACTTTTTTGCTCAAGTTCCTCAAAAAAGATCAGCTCATGCAGAAACGAACTGATATCTTTGTTGATAGTCTAGTCTTATTAGGCTACATTGTTCAAAATGAAGATGGGAAGTATGAGTTGGCTGTAGAATTTGATAAAGAACGATTCATTTTTATAAAAAAATAAGGCTAGGATATTTCCTAGCCTTCTTTAAATATACTATAGATAACGTTCTGCAACAGCAGCATCTCCAGGATAGTCTTCTTTCTTACCTTGGATGATTTGGTAGCAGTCAGCTCCTTTACCAGCGATTATCACAGCATCCAGTTCTTGACTTGTAACAGACATCGCAGTCTTGATGGCTTGTTCACGGTCAGCAATCTTTTCAACAGGACGATGGATGTAGCTACTAATTTCATCAGCAATGGTCATTGGATCTTCATAGTTTGGATCGTCAGCCGTAAGGAATACTTGAATTTCAGGATGTTGATCGAGGAGAAGTCCAAAGTCCTTGCGACGGCTTTCTCCCTTGTTTCCAGTAGAACCAAGAACTAGAGCAATTTTTCCAGCCTGATGTGTTTCAACGACTGAGATCAATTTCTTCAAGCTATCACCATTATGGGCGTAGTCGATGAAAACTTTTGCGCCATTTTTCTGAGTGAGAACTTCCATACGGCCAGGAACGCGTGTTGCAGCAATCCCTTTTTTAATGTTTTCAAGACTAGCACCTAAACGAAGGCAAGCAAGTCCAGCAGCCACGGCATTTTCTTGGTTAAAATGTCCAATCAACTGGATGTCATAATCGCCAGCTAATTTACCAGTAGCTGAGAAGCTAAAGGCTTTGGAGTTTTCGATTTGGTTATCAGATTGGCTACCGTAGAAGTCATGCTCTTGATTTTCAACTTGTTCTTTTAGAACAGAGAAGTGGTCCATATCGCTATTAATGACAACTGCTCGGCTATTTTTCATCAAGAGACGCTTGTGGTAGAAGTAGTCTTCAAAGGTTGGATGCTCAATAGGACCAATATGGTCAGGACTGATATTTAGGAACACTCCTACATCAAAAGTGAGGCCGTAGACTCGTTTCACCAAGTAGGCTTGACTAGAGACCTCCATAATCAGGTGGCTTCTTCCATTATCAACTGCCTGGGCCATCATATCAAAAAGGTCAATACTTTCAGGTGTTGTCAGAGCAGACTTGAAGAAAGTTTTTCCGTCCAAAGTCGTGTTCATGGTCGATAACATAGCAGGACGATGTTGCTGATTTAAGATATTGTAGGCGAAGTATGCCGCTGTTGTTTTTCCTTTGGTACCAGTGAAAGCGAGAAGTTTTAGTTTTTCCTGCGGATTGCCATAAAATTCCATGGCAATCAAACTCATAGCCTTCTTAATATCGCTAACAACGATGACAGGAATGCCTACTTCATAATCCTGCTCCGCTACATACCAACCGAGTCCTTGTGAGATTGCCGAAAGAAGAAATTCCTTCTTAAAAGCAGCTCCTTTTACAAAAAAGAGGCTATTATCTTTTGCTTTTCGGCTATCGTAGCAGATGCTATCAAAAGTTACATCATTAAAATAATAGTGGTAATGTCCTTGGTCGATAATCTCACGGAAGAGATCGTCTTTCTTTAAAATATCTAATACGGTTTCAATCTTTATCATACTTTCTATTGTAAACTGAAAGTCTGAATTTTACAAGTAACAAGGAAAAGTTTATAATGGAAGATAAGGAACATTTCCTAGTTATTAAAATTGAATGAGGAAGTTATGTCTAACGAAAATAATCATCAGCAGGCCCAGATGTTACGCGGGACTGCCTGGCTTACAGCTAGTAACTTTATCAGTCGCCTGCTCGGGGCTATTTACATTATCCCTTGGTATATTTGGATGGGCACATATGCTGCTAAGGCTAATGGTCTCTTTACCATGGGTTATAATATCTACGCCTGGTTCTTGTTGATTTCGACAGCAGGTATCCCAGTGGCGGTCGCTAAGCAGGTCGCTAAATACAATACCATGCATGAGGAAGAGCATAGTTTTGCCCTGATTCGAAGCTTCTTAGGCTTTATGACTGTATTGGGACTTGCCTTTGCTTTGATCTTATATCTCTTTGCACCTTGGTTGGCTGATCTTTCCGGTGTCGGTAAGGATTTGATTCCCATTATGCAGAGTCTAGCTTGGGCTGTCTTGATTTTCCCGTCTATGAGTGTTATCCGTGGATTTTTCCAAGGGATGAATAATCTTAAACCTTATGCCATGAGTCAAATTGCTGAGCAGGTTATCCGTGTTATTTGGATGCTCTTAGCAACCTTTATCATCATGAAGCTCGGTTCAAAAGATTATCTATCGGCAGTTACTCAATCTACTTTTGCTGCTTTTGTGGGAATGATAGCTAGTTTTGCAGTCTTGCTTTATTTCCTTTATAAGGAAGGATTGCTCCAAAAAGTTTTTGAAACACGAGATAAGATTGATAGTAAGAGTCTTTTGGTTGATACGATTAAGGAGGCAATACCTTTTATCTTGACTGGTTCTGCCATTCAGCTTTTCCAAATCTTGGACCAAATGACCTTTATCAATAGCATGAAGTGGTTTACCAACTATAGTAATGAAGACTTAGTTGTCATGTTTTCTTATTTCTCTGCCAATCCTAATAAAATCACTATGATTTTGATTTCGGTTGGAGTTTCGATTGGTAGCGTTGGTCTGCCTCTCTTGACGGAGAACTATGTCAAGGGGGATTTACCAGCAGCTTCTCGTCTAGTTCAAGATAGTATCACCATGCTCTTCCTATTCCTC
>CAKPXD010000138.1 GCA_934201655.1 uncultured Streptococcus sp.
CAATGATGTAACACACAGATTTTCTCCTACTTGTTCTAAATAAACATTATCCGACATAATGTGCATATGCCCTTTTGGGCATTCATATGCAATAGAATTAACCTCCTTTGTACCATATTGATTTGCAGTCTTGCAATGAAATGTTTCCTCAACCATCTTTCTAACGGTTGAATCCAAATATTCCCCAGTAAACTCTATATATTGTATATCATCTAACGCACCATACTGCTTAACTAAATCACAAAGCAATACAGCAACACTCGGTTGCAATATCATCCACTGGGGTTTGTATTCTTTTATCAGAGTAAATACCTCCATTAAATCTTCCTGACACAAAAGTCCTCGAGATACCGCTAAAGAATTTTCTCTCTTCCTATATTTGTCACAACCCCCTATAGAGGGAAAAAAATAAACTAGTCTGTGTTTAGGCGTAATACCATAATACTTCCAACGTAATAACCACAAACCTTTCAGCGAATTTTTTTCATCATTTTCATCCCAATACACCTCATACGAAATGCCCGTACTGCCACTCGTTCTATACCATTTCAACGTCTTTGCCATATATTGTGGAATATACTTAGATGATAACATCATCCTGCCCGATGTAACCATTTGTCTTTTATCAACAACAGGAAGCCTTGTCAAATCAATATCGTCAAGTTCTGAACATTCGTCAAATAACTCTTGAGGGAGTTTGTAAAACATTTCAAAATCTTTATAGTCATCTAATTTTAATGGCATCTAAAATCATCACCTCCGCATAACCCAACTTTATTTAGTTCAACTAATGCGTTGTGGACATCCCAAAAGTCCAAACTCGTCATGTTCATGATTTCATCTATGGAAGTTCTTTGAGGTTGTTTGTAGTACTTTTTGCAACTTCCTAGATCTTCGTACCTACATTCATTTGACAAATCTTGTAAGTGAATTAAGAAAATTATTTTTGCGTTTGAAGAAATTCCGTTGTACGGTTTCTTGAATATCATTTCTGGAAACATAAACATTTATTTCTTTTTCCTTTCTATTTACCTTACGACTGTTCCCGTTCGGGAACGTCATTTGTAAAAAAAATTCCGAGCTGGTCTTTAGTGTAACCTAAAACGGTCGCGACCTTAATCAACTCATCTGCATCAAATGACACGAAGCCATTCTCACGTTTAGCATATCGCACACGGTCTTTCCAGCCTAATGCTTTCGCCATTTCATCCTGGGTCATACCTTTTGCGATACGTTCTGCTTTAATTCGCAAGTGATCTAATCTCATTTTTTGTCCTTTCTTTTTTTATTTTTCGTTCTCGTCTGGGAACAATTTAAGTATAACACTATCGTTCCCAGATGTCAACACTTTTTTTAAAAAAAGTTACTTTCTTTAAAAATTTCTTTTTATTTGTACTTATTCGGGAACAGTGATATAATAGAAGAAAGATAAGATAGAGGTGTCAAAAATGAGGAGCAATGCAGAAATAATAGAGTTGATCAAACAACTTTGTGAAGAAAAAAAGATATCTCTTAGCGAGTTAGCAAGACGGACAGGAATGGCAAAATCGGCCATATCGAGATATTTTAATTTCACTAGAGGTTTCCCTCTTAATAGAGCAGAGCAGTTTGCCAAGGCTTTGGGGGTAACATCTGAATACCTACTAGGGATAGAAACGGTTAGTGAAGAGGAAAAGACCTATACTGAAACCGACCTGCGCAAGCTAGCCGAAAGCGCAAAGACTTTCGACGGTAAGCCATTGACCGAAAGTGATATACAGGCGATCCAAAACATTATAGAAATATACCTACAAGGCAGATTATGACGATAGAAGAAATATGCGATAGCGAGGGAGTCACCCTTGCTTACTTTGATAACAACTTATGGCAACGGCCAGGAATGATAATCTCAGATATGAGGATTATCTTCGTGAATAAATCACTAACTAGAGAGGCCCAGAAAAGGGTCATATTGCACGAATTAGGGCACTTAGACCACACCGAGGCTAATTATATTATCAACCCTTTAAAATGCGAAAATGAGGCTAATAGGGCCATGATACACGCGCTATTGAGAGAGGAGCTGGAAAGAGTAGACAAAGAAGATTTTAACTATTTAAACTTTATGGAAAAACACAAACTTAAATCAGTAACCGACGAATTAATGGTAATTGATGAATTTTATAGGCTAGTTGGGTAGCCGGGAGGGAAATATGAAAAAGGTAACACTCGCAACAATCGCAGCACTCACTCTATTATTGACTGGGTGCAGTCAGCAAGAAGCAGATACAGACCAGGGGCAAGAAGAATCAACCGAGCAAGTGACAACCGAGTCCAGCTCTGAAAAATCACGAAAAGAAAAAGCCTGGGAACTAGTAGATAAGGCTAAAGCGAAAAACAAGGAAGAAAACCAAGGCGAGGAACAGTACAGAAAGGCAACTGGACACGTTAGTACAGTTAGACCGCTACTGGATCAGTTTGCGAACTCTTATAAACAATGGCTTGACTCTAGTCAAATGGACGTATACTATCGCAGTGATAGAGTAGCTGTCTTGCTACCAGTCGCATCATCTGAATTGACAAACGACCAGCTACACCAGACAGCGGACGGCCTGCTTAAAATAAAAAACGATGTCGAAAAGACATATAAAATCACTGATAAAGGTTTTACAGCACCGCCCGTTTATGTGCATGACAAAGACGAGGTTCAACTTGCGCATGAAGAAAATGGCGCGATGGTTTACGACAAATAAAAAAAGCCCCACGCTCTCAAACTTTGGCGAGTCTGAGCGTGAGGCAGTCAAGATAAGGAAAGGCTTCAAAATGAATATTTTGAAAGGTGTCTTTCTATACTCTATTTTAGCAGAAAGTGAGTATAAAGACAATGAATAAGGTAGCATTATATGTGCGCGTGTCAACTACTTCTCAGTTGGAAGAGGGCTACTCGATAGAAGAGCAGAAAGCAAAGCTGGAAAGCTACTGCGATATAAAAGACTGGCACGTTTACAAAGTATATACAGACGGAGGCTTCTCCGGCTCTACAACCGAGCGCCCAGCACTTGAGCAATTGATAAAAGATGCCCAGAGCAAGCTATTTGACACGGTACTAGTATATAAGCTGGACCGGTTGAGCCGTAGCCAAAAGGACACGCTCTACTTGATCGAGGATATCTTTTTAAAAAATAATATCGAGTTTGTCAGCCTGCTGGAAAACTTCGACACGTCAACCCCATTCGGGCGGGCCGTTATAGGGCTTTTGAGCGTGTTTGCCCAACTAGAGAGGGAGCAGATTAAAGAGCGTATGCAGTTAGGCAAGCTGGGTCGTGCCAAAGCTGGAAAGTCTATGATGTGGGCTAAAACGTCATACGGCTACAACTACGACAAAGAAACAGGGTCAATGACTGTTAACGAGTACGAAGCCCTGGCAGTTAAGGAGATATACTCGGCATACTTGGCTGGTATGTCAATCACTAAATTGAGGGATAAAATCAATGAGGAATACCCCAAACAACCAGCTTGGAGCTATCGCACAATCAGAGGAATACTAGCAAACCCCGTATATTGTGGATTGAACCAATACAAGGGCCAGACTTTCCAAGGCACACACAAGCCCTTAATCTCTCTAGTAGATTTTGAGCAGACCCAAAGAGAGCTGGCCAAGCGACAGCAAACAGCCAAAGAACTCTCGAACCCTCGACCGTTCCAGGCTAAATATATGCTTTCGGGTTTGGCTCAATGCGGATACTGCCACGCGCCCTTGAAAGTCATTTTAGGCCAAAAGAGAAAAGACGGCTCACGGTTTAAACGTTATGAGTGCTACCAAAGACACCCGCGCAAGACAAGGGGAGTCACGGATTACAACGATAACAAAAAGTGCGACTCTGGCTATTATGAAA
>CAKPXD010000139.1 GCA_934201655.1 uncultured Streptococcus sp.
ATAAACCTTGTTCATATCAATTGTATTGACATCCACAATAGGCGCTGCAGCATCGTAGAAATAAAAACCGTCTCCTCCATTTAGAGAGTGAATTTTCTCAGCAAGGGCATCACTAGTCAAAGGACCAGTTGCAATAACTGTAATGGCATCTGTTGGCAATTCTGTAATTTCGTCACGAACGACCTCAATCAAAGGATGATTGGCAATCTTTTCAGTAACCATTTGAGAGAAACCATCACGGTCAACCGCCAGAGCACCACCAGCAGGAACACGTGTTGCTTCTGCCGATTCCAAGATAAGAGAACCTAGACGACGCATTTCTTCCTTGAGGAGACCGACAGCATTTGTAAGTGCATCCCCACGCAATGAATTGGAACAAACCAATTCTGCAAAATTTGTTGTCTTATGCTGCGGTGTTGATTTGACACCACGCATTTCATAAAGTTTAACTGGAATACCACGTTCTGCAATTTGGTAGGCTGCTTCCGAACCTGCCAAACCAGCACCGATAACATTGATATAAGATTGAGACATGACACTAATACCTCTTTGGATGTAACATAAGTCCATATCAAAACAAGCTACTGGACTGTTTGACACCCACAAATCTTTCTAAATTAATACTTGGTCCATTATACCAAAAAGCTAAGTAAAAAGACAGACAGGAGAATTCCTGAATGTCTTTCAAAAATTATTGTTTATAGAAACTGTAAGATTTATGAGCATACCGATTACTTTTGTCTATGTAATCTATGCCAAAGCCTACTTCTGTA
Source organism: uncultured Streptococcus sp. (assembly GCA_934201655.1). Classification (GTDB taxonomy): domain Bacteria; phylum Bacillota; class Bacilli; order Lactobacillales; family Streptococcaceae; genus Streptococcus. Next base: position 774 of record CAKPXD010000139.1, read on the forward strand.
TTCCTAGGTAGTTTTTCGATTTCAATTATTTGAGCAAGTAAATATTTAAAATCAGACCTTGTCCAATTGTCAATATCTTCATTAGTTACTTGGAGGTTCTGTTTTCGTACCTTATCTATACTAAATAGTATTGTAACACTAAAGGTCGAACGATTGTCAGCAACTCTTTTTAAGAGTAAATCTCGATTACGGACAAGTGTCTCTTCATCGAGATTGTTGACTCTACTTGGGTCTAAATCCTTGATTAAGGGAGTGAGTTCTTCTACATCCGTCTTCAAAATTGCTTCTCTTTTTTCTCTCAATTTAAGACGGATTTTAGGGTTGTCACTATATTCTTCTTTCGGTAAAAAAGAATATTTGAACCAAAAGTCATAGTGACCCAATTCAACTGAATTTTTAATGTAAAGTTTCCTAATCGCATCCTCGCTTAAATATGTTGAAGTCAAGGTAGCTGTTGAAGCCAAGCTAGCACTTGGAAGTATCGTATTGTAAGCTTTTTTAAATCGGTCATAGTCGTCATCACCAGAATCATACTCCATTTCTAAACGATAGACTGTTTTCTTAGGAAAAACAAAGAAAATTTTCTTTTCAACTTCTTTAAGCTCCGGATTGTATTTAAGGACTGGAGTTTTCTCAACATAGTCTTTTTCAAAATCCACATAGACATCAACTACTCGTCTAGTTCCTTTAACGTCATTCTGATATCTATTATAATCAATGGCAGCTGTCGAGTATTCTTCTGCTTCTAGTCCTGCAGCTTCTACTACGGAACGAATGTTTGAAATAGCTGTTTTAGCTATATCACGATCGACTCTATTGTTACATGCTGATAATATAAAAAATGTGAGAATAGGCAACAGTAGGCCAATTACTTTCTTCAACACTTTGCTTTTCATTACCCCTCCAATTAAGCATTCGTAGTAAAATACTTATGATTATTGTTATTTCTATTTTGGGAAGAAGGAAAACTTCCCTGTTTAGTTATTGGATTGATTCTCTTCCCACTCGTGGTAGGCAGCGTAGAGCTGGCTTTTGTTCCACTGATAAATCTTAGCGACTTCCTTAATGGCTTGATTTTTCTTAACACCTTGTTGGATACGTTCTTGGATTTCTGAGAACAAGTCCTCTTCATCCTTATCTTCTACTTCTTGACTGGCACCCTCTACAATGAGAAGGCATTCGCCTTTGAGCTGTGTTTGAGAAATATTTTCTAATAATTCCGTAATACTTCCACGTTGGTATTCTTCATAAATCTTAGTCAATTCTCGAACTAGAACTACTGAACGGTCACCGTAGACCTCTAGCATATTTTCCAAGGTATCTGCTACACGGTGAGGAGATTCATAGAAAATCTGGGTCTCAGGATACTCTTTTTTCGATTCGAAAAATTGCTTTTGCTGGCCTGATTTTCGTGGTAAGAATCCATAAAAGATATGAGGTTGGGGGGCTAAACCACTGGCAATCAAGGCAGATATTCCTGCGCTAGCACCTGGAACTGTGACAATCGCGATATCCTCTTCAATAGCGGCCTTAACTAAATCGTGACCTGGATCTGAAATACTAGGAAGTCCTGCATCAGAAACTTGAGCAATACTTTGTCCTGCTTTCAGGAAACCAATCAAATCAGGTATTTTTTCCTTGGCATTGTGCTCATGAAAACTGATTTGTTTGGTTGAAATATCGAAATGCTTGAGTAAAAGCCCAGTATTTCGAGTATCCTCGGCAGCAATCCAATCCACTTCTTTTAAAGTCTGAATGGCACGAAAGGTCATATCCTCTAGATTCCCAATCGGCGTTGCGACAAGATATAACTTACCATATGGTGACTGCCCTTTAAAACTTTTTTGAATCTGCATGCTTACTCCCTAAACAACAATTCATCACAAAACATACATTCTGCATCTTGTTCACGACGTTGGCCATAAAAGTCGCGACACACATGAAAACCGTCGTCATAGATTCGGCTCACGTTTTCTCTAACATGCTTGGTCTTAGTTGGAGCTGTTTCTTCTTCCTCACTCAAGCGCTCTCTCAGTTTATCGTTCTCTAAACGAAGAGCTGTATTCTCTTCTACAACACTCTTGAGATTTTTTTTGATGGCTTCGACATCTGCCAAGGTTGCCAACAACTGTTGAGAAAAATCATCTAAAGCATCAAATAATTCTTTCTTGTTCATGAACAGCCCTTTCTTTTTCTGTTTTCATGTTCATTTTATTGTAAAACTAGGTATTCCAAAGAATTCTGGAAAGACACATTTGCTTTCCACATTTTTCTGGCTTCGAGAAGGTTTTGCAATATTGTACGTGCTACATTTTTTTGAACCTCTTGACCTGCTAAAACTTCTAAAATTCTAAAGACTTGGTCTTGTTTTTCTTTGTCATCTGCTAAGCTAGCTAATTTTGCAACCTGTAAGTAGGATTCCTTTTTCCCATTCTCCAACCAGCTATAGAATCGTTCACTTTCTTCAACTAGAGTCCAAAAACTTGTTTGATTTGTCAGTTTTTCGGCTTCTGCTTGCGATTGACTAAACTCAGCTAAAAGCCTTGCTTTATTTTTTACCAATCCTGCTTGTTCAAGTCGATTCCTAAGGCTTTCGACTTGCTTCTTAAATTGGAAAATTTGTGTCCGACTTCGAATAGTTGGTAACATCTGCTCTTGATCATTGGTTAAAAAGAAAATATAGATTTCACTTTGCGGTTCTTCAATGACCTTTAGTAGTGAATTGGTGGCATTGGCATGCATTTTTTCTGCTTGTTCAATAATAAAAACCTGACGTTGATTTTCAATCCCTGATTGAGAAAACTGGCCAACTAATTCTCGGATTCTTTCCGTTTTAATGATTTGATTCATCGGACGAATAATGGTGACATCAGGAAATTCTTCCTGATCAATCAACTTACAATTTCGGCAAGACTCGCAAGGCAAGACACCTTGTTTTTCTGTACAGAACAAACTCTTAGACAGAAATAAGGCCATTTCCATGCTTCCGAAATACCCTGAAAATAGATAGGCATGATTCAGCTGTCTTTGTTCTAAGATGTGAACAAACCGCTCAAATTGCAGAGGTTGAGAAGCTTTTAATTGCTCTTGAT
>CAKPXD010000140.1 GCA_934201655.1 uncultured Streptococcus sp.
GCAACTGCTCTGTAATCGTCGTTTTACCAGCATCCGGGTGGGAGATGATGGCAAAGGTACGGCGTTTTTTAATTTCGTCAGTTATTGTCATTCTTTCTTCCTCAGTTATTTTTTTAAACGTATTTTTTAGTAAGTAGGATCCTTCTACATTGGTTCTCTCCTTTTACCTTAACTAACCTATTATAGCGGAAATAGAGGCTTTTTTCAATCGTCAGTATAGTTACAAATTAAAAAGCCCGAGTGAGAACTACAATAGTTCTACATCCCAGACTTCATTAAATAACAAGTACTATTAGAAGGCGCCAAATCCTCCACCACCTCCTCCTCCAGAGAAGCCACCACCATCAAAGCCACCGTTGCCATCTGAAGAGTTAATAGAGAAGTTTGAAACACTATAGGAATTATCTACATAGCCCATTAAAGTAGAGCCATCTAGGAAGGTATTTGAAGAGGATGTTAGCCAAACAAGAGCATCCCAGTCTTCATATGGTAAGGAAATCTGATGATTTTGGAGTACCTGACTCACTTTTTTAGCTTGACCATACAAGGTCGCGTACACCAAAATACGATTCCATAGGACCACACTCTCAAGTTCTGCTTGGTTGAAATTTGGAATACTTTCGATCATATTTCTAAAAGCCATCCATTGGAATTGCGAATCCAAGTTCTCTAAGGATTGTAGATGATCTTCACGGATTTTCACAACAATATAAAATGGAATGAATAACAGAACCAAAAGTAAAATGATCCAAAAATAGAATGAAGATAGGTGTGAACCAAATCCAAATGTTAAGAAACACATGCTCACAAATAAGATCAGTAAGAGCCAAAAATGTAAGGCACAGCCTGTTTTTGAAAAAGCTTCTTCTTTTTCAGATAAGTCTCTAAAATAAGAGGGCAATCCTAATTTTGCAATCTCCTTGTCAACACCTTTTGACAATTGCTGGGCATCTTTTTTTAAAAGCGATTGAACATCACTTCCGACCTTTCGAATGCGATCTCGTTGCGCCTCTGTTTTAGCAGCCCGAAAATCTTTTTTTAGAGCTACTTGATTAATTTTATATTTTGAGAATACCTCGCTGATATTGATTTCCGTTTCTTGATCAAAGATCATGTCAATAAACTTCAATTCAAAATCAGCCAAGCCTTCATGGTGAAGACAGGTCAACCTTTCCCCGTTTTCATCCCTAGTCAAACGAAGATTTCCTCGGTCAATGAGATCTAACATTGTTGCTTGAATGAGATGGTTAAATTTTAGTTGCCCCTTCTCTCTAGACATCACCATCCGTTCAAAATCAAGTTGATACAGTGCCTTAGCTAGAACTAATGGTGGTAAATTCTGTGGTGGTTCGTATAATCTTACTCCTTTTGCAATCCGACGATTTCTAGTACTGATCATATAGCGAATCCATGGAATAAAAGCTAGGACAAATAAAAGAATCGATACAATTGGCACGACTCTGAGAAACAGTGTCTTGTAGATGAATGTTTTTTGTTGAATGGATCTCTCTTTTTTTAGGAATTTATCTTTTCCATTTTCTTTTTTTATCTTATTAGATTGGCCTCGACGCAGAGCTTCTGTCATGGGCCAGTATGCGTGAAGTTCCAATTTTCCATTCTTTGGGAAGTTCCGTAACTGAATGTGATAGCCAGTCGCAGTCCGGTCAATCTGGGCTGGTGGGTTAAAATAACCGGTATGAGCATACAATTTTCCCTGCTTGGCATCCAAGCCATCCACATAAAAATCTAATTTCGCAATATCCTCATCCCCATCTGAAAGAGGGAACCAATTGAGCTCCGCTATATCGGAATACAGGTCTAGAATATGATCAATCTTCCATACAACCTTGATGGTAACTTTGCCTCCAACAATCCTCGAATTGTAGATTTTTAAAAGACGACCATCTCCGAGATCCGATTCTTCTACACGAATATCTCGTTTTTCCCCGTCCACATAAGCTTCAACTTGAGGATTTTCATGGATTTTAAATCCTTTAGGAAGGGGATCTGCATTCCCTAAAGTTACATACTGACCATTATAGCCCGTATGAAAATCATAGGTAATCTCTTGAGTGAATGTTGCCTGGCTATCTTCCTGCAAATGGAGGTGTCCTACATAGGACTCAATCGAATACTGAACGTCATCCTCTGCCTGAGCCGGACTAACTGTACAAAATAAGCCACACAAGATACAAATGACTAGTAAAAACCTCTTCATTTCAAACTCCTATTAACTAAAAGAAGGTTGAGACTGATTGTCTCAACCTCCTTCAACTTTTTATCGAACAACTCTTTCTCTAGCAAGTCTGCGACTGAAAAATACATTAAAGAGAAGCAAGGCTGCTGCTAGGATGCTGGAAACCACGACATAATTCACCAGGAGGCTATCCCCTTTGATAATCGGTGGCCGGGCCATAAGTCCATAATTGCCTCCAGTGACTTGGTTGACCCCGACTAGAAATAAATCGAGGACGAAAGTATAAAGAACAATTTCTCGATTTTTTAAAAGGCTCGAATCATACCATCTCAAGAGATAAATCAAGGAATTAACCAAAAGACAGTAATGCCCTAAGAGAAAAGAAAAGCTCGTAATATGAGGGAAGGTATAGGGATCAAAGACCGGATAACCCAAGGCAAAGATCGCCCCACTGACTCCCATCAAGGCAAAGAACTGCTTGCTCTTCCATCTGTCTGGCAAGAGCAAGACAGCAAACATGGCCAAACGACAATGGTACAAGGGTAAACTATTGGACCAGGGAAGTTGAAAAGCAAAATACCAGATATAGAGACAGATCAATTGAAATATTTGTAAGTTTCGAAAAATCTTTCGAAATTGTTCATTTTGATAGTAACGTAATGAAGCCCAAACTGCCATTAGGATTAAAAGAACCATAACCCCATACCAAAGGAGCGGGATAACAGGTGGTGCAGTGGATTCAGTTGTAAAAAAATGATGCATAGGCTCTCCTTATTAAACGGATTCAGATGTTCTTTTTCTTTTCTTACTGGACTTAACGATCGCATTGATCAGGATAAGGGTCCCTGTCATCAGTATGGTCACGATCAAATAGTTGAGCACAAGTCCATGATCACCAAGTACAGGAGGACGACGCATAAAGCCATAATTTCCACCTGTTACAAGATTTGCGAGCTGAATAATAGCATTAACCCCAAAAGTCATCTGACAAATTTTCCAGGCATCCCTTGCTTCCACCTGGTAGGATTGAACCAGATAGATCAAGCAATTGGCCAAGAGGGCCCAGTGACCAAAGACATTGTTGATCGAGGATACGTGAGGAAAAGGATAGGGATAAAAGACGGGATGAACCAAAGCCATGATAGAGCCAAAGACTCCTACCAGGGCAAAATATTGTTTGAAGCTTCCCCTAGGAGCCAAGAGAATGATCCACATGGCCATCCTGCTATGATAGAAGGGCAGGCTCTCTGAAACAGGCAAGCGTGCTGCAATATACCAAGAGTTGATAATCAGCAACTGGATCAACTGCCCCCAATACCAAAAGTTTTGATAGCCTTTGGAAGAAGCAAATCGAATAGACAGAAGCCCCACCACTACCAATGAGGTTGGCAACAAGAAATACCAAGCCCCCAATTGAGGAGGAGCCGTTGGTTGACTGGTGAAAAATAAATCCCAAAGTGGCATGATTTCCTAACCTCAGCTCATCTATTTTCTATTCTGAACGAGAAACGACAGTCTCTTTAACTATCTTGTATTTGTACTTATACCGTTGGTTGACCAATAAAATTCCAGCTACCATCACAAAGCTAACCAAAAGGTAGTTCAAGAGAGCACCGTGGTCCCCAATGATTGGTGGACGCCGTAAGAAGCCGTAATCCCC
>CAKPXD010000141.1 GCA_934201655.1 uncultured Streptococcus sp.
GTGTGGTGTCGTCTATTGGGAAAGGGATCGTTGCGGCGAGCCTAGGACGGCTCTTGAAAAATCGTGGTTTGAAGGTAACCATCCAAAAATTTGACCCTTATATCAATATTGACCCAGGAACCATGAGCCCTTACCAACACGGGGAAGTCTTTGTAACAGATGATGGGGCTGAGACAGATTTGGACTTGGGTCACTATGAACGTTTTATTGATATCAATCTCAATAAATACTCAAACGTGACAACTGGTAAAATCTACAGCGAAGTTCTTCGTAAGGAACGTCGTGGGGAGTACCTCGGTGCAACTGTCCAAGTCATTCCTCATATTACAGATGCCTTGAAAGAAAAAATCAAGCGTGCCGCCCTAACGACTGACTCTGATGTTATTATTACAGAGGTTGGTGGAACAGTTGGAGATATCGAGTCCCTTCCATTCCTAGAGGCGCTTCGTCAGATGAAGTCTGATGTCGGAGCAGAAAATGTCATGTATATCCATACAACCTTGCTTCCTTACCTCAAGGCAGCTGGAGAAATGAAGACTAAGCCGACTCAACACTCTGTCAAAGAATTGCGTGGTTTGGGAATCCAGCCAAATATGTTAGTCATTCGTACAGAAAAACCAGCAGGACAAGGGATTAAAAACAAACTAGCCCAGTTCTGTGATGTGGCGCCAGAAGCTGTTATCGAGTCCTTAGACGTAGATCATCTTTACCAAATTCCGCTTAATCTGCAAGTTCAAGGCATGGATCAAATCGTCTGTGACCATTTGAAGATTGCTGCACCGGCAGCAGATATGACAGAGTGGTCAGCTATGGTTGATAAGGTTATGAATCTAAAAAAACAAGTCAAAATTGCTCTTGTTGGTAAGTATGTCGAGCTGCAAGATGCCTACATTTCTGTCGTAGAGGCCTTGAAACACTCTGGTTATGCCAATGATACAGAAGTGAAGATTGATTGGGTCAATGCTAACGATGTGACAGCTGACAATGTGGCAGAACTATTAGATGACGCTGATGGAATTATCGTTCCAGGTGGTTTTGGTCAACGTGGGACAGAAGGTAAGATTCAAGCGATTCGCTATGCTCGAGAAAATGATGTACCAATGCTTGGGGTTTGCTTGGGAATGCAATTGACTTGTATCGAGTTTGCCCGTCATGTTTTGGGACTTGAAGGAGCTAATTCAGCAGAGCTTGATCCTGATACAAAATATCCAATCATCGATATCATGCGTGATCAGATTGATGTTGAGGACATGGGGGGAACCCTTCGTTTGGGACTTTATCCTTCTAAGTTGAAACGTGGTTCTAAGGCGGCGGCAGCTTATCATAACAAAGAAGTGGTCCAACGTCGCCACCGCCACCGTTATGAGTTTAACAATGCCTTCCGTGAACAGTTTGAAGGTGCAGGATTTGTCTTCTCAGGTGTTTCACCAGACAATCGCTTGGTCGAAATTGTTGAAATCCCAGAAAACAAATTCTTTGTGGCTTGTCAGTACCATCCAGAACTTTCAAGTCGTCCAAATCGTCCAGAAGAACTTTACACTGCTTTTGTAACAGCAGCTGTTGAAAATAGTAAATAGTAGAATAAACCTTTGAGAGTCATCTCAGAGGTTTTTATTTGTTTTCAGTATTATGAAAATCTGGAAAATCGGCTCTGAATTTGGTAAGATAAGATTATGGATTTTGAAAAAATTGAACAAGCATATACCTATTTACTAGAAAATGTCCAAATCATTCAAAACGATTTGGCGACAAGTTTTTATGATGCCTTGATTGAACAAAATGGGATCTATTTGGATGGTCAAACCTCTCTGGAGCAAGTCAAAAAAAATAACCAGGCCTTAAAACGTTTGGCACTTCGAAAAGAGGAGTGGTTACAGACCTATCAATTTTTGTTAATGAAGGCAGTTCAAACAGAACCTCTTCAAGCCAATCACCAGTTCACACCAGATGCGGTTGGTCACTTGATGATTTTTATCATTGAACAACTTTTCCCTGCTGAAAATGTGAGCTTATTGGAATTGGGATCTGGGATGGGAATTCTGGGAGCTAGTTTTTTAACGTCCATGAACAAAAAGGTAGATTACCTGGGAATAGAACTTGATGACCTCTTGATTGACTTGGCGGCAAGCATGGCGGAAGTAATGGATCTTCAAATGGGCTTTGTCCAAGGAGATGCAGTACGTCCACAAGTATTAAAAGAAAGTGACATCATTGTGAGCGACCTGCCTGTCGGTTACTATCCAGATGATCAGATAGCCTCACGCTATCAAGTAGCGGCTAAGAATGAACATACTTATGCTCATCATTTGTTAATGGAACAATCACTCAAGTATCTCAGAACAGGAGGCTATGCGATTTTTCTAGCTCCAACAGATCTCCTGACAAGTCCTCAGAGTGAACTTTTGAAATCATGGCTGATTGAACAGGCCCAACTAGTGGCAATTATTGCCTTACCAGAGGATCTCTTCGCCCAAGGAGCTCAGTCTAAGAGCATTTTTGTCCTACAAAAGAAGACAGGAGAAGGAGTTGAACCATTTGTTTATCCACTTACCAGTCTTCGTGACCCTGAAATTTTGATGGAATTTAAGGAAAATTTTCAAAATTGGTGTCAAGGGCATGAAATCTAGTGCAAATTTTGGTATAATAGTTGAAAACGCTTAAAAAGGGGAATAAATTTATGACAAAAACCATTGCAATTAACGCTGGAAGCTCTAGCTTGAAATGGCAACTATATCAAATGCCAGAAGAAAAGGTGCTTGCAAAAGGTTTAATTGAGCGAATTGGATTGAAGGATTCTGTTTCAACAGTTAAGTTTGATGGTCGTTCTGAAGAACAAGTTCTTGATATTGAAAACCATACCTTGGCTGTTAAGATTTTGCTTGATGACTTGATTCGTTTTAATATTATTAAAACTTATGATGAAATTACTGGTGTCGGACACCGTGTTGTTGCAGGTGGAGAGTATTTCAAAGAGTCTACAGTTGTTGAAGGTGATGTCTTAGAAAAAATCGAAGAACTAGGACTTCTTGCTCCATTGCACAACCCTGCCAATGCAGCTGGAATTCGTGCCTTTAAAGAATTGTTGCCAGATATTACAAGTGTAGCAGTCTTTGATACATCATTCCATACAACAATGCCAGAAAAAGCATACCGTTATCCATTACCAACTAAGTACTATACAGAAAACAAGGTTCGTAAATATGGAGCACACGGTACAAGTCACCAGTACGTTGCTCAAGAAGCAGCAAAACTTTTGGGACGTCCATTAGAAGAGTTGAAGTTGATCACTTGCCATATCGGTAATGGTGCTTCTATCACAGCTGTTAAAGGTGGTCAATCAATCGATACTTCTATGGGATTCACTCCACTTGCTGGTGTTATGATGGGAACAAGAACTGGAGATATCGACCCTGCTATCATTCCTTACTTGATGGAACATACAGATGACTTCAAGACTCCAGACGATATTAGTCGTGTTCTAAACCGTGAATCTGGTCTTCAGGCTGTTTCAGGCTTATCAAGTGACATGCGTGATGTTCAGAATGGTGTGAACGAAGGCAATCACGATGCTATTCTTGCCTTTGAAATGTATGTTGACCGTATCCAAAAATACATTGGACAATACTTAGCCGTCCTAAACGGGGCAGATGCTATTATCTTTACTGCTGGTGTTGGTGAAAATGCAACTCTTGTGCGTGAGAAAGTTATTTCAGGTATCTCTTGGTTTGGTTGTGATCTAGACCCAGAGAAAAATGTCTTTGGAGTAACTGGAGACATTTCTACAGATGCTGCGACACTTCGTGTACTTGTCATCCCAACTGATGAAGAACTTGTGATTGCGCGTGATGT